>WLIH01000046.1 GCA_009702305.1 Actinomycetota bacterium
CATCGAGGACGCTCGGGTCGCGGCCGAGCGCGACTTCGCGCTGGTGCTGCGCTGGATCTACGACATCCCCGGCGAGTCCGGCCTGCCGGCCGCCGACAAGACCCTCGAGTTCGCGCTCGAGCACCGCACGGACTCGTTGGTCGGCTTCGGGCTCGGCGGCCCGGAGATCGGCGTGCCGCGACCGCAGTTCGCCCCGCACTTCGACGCGGCTCGTGCCGCCGGCCTGCACAGCGTGCCGCACGCCGGCGAGACGACCGGCCCGGCGACGATCTGGGACGCGCTGCACCACCTCGGCGCCGAGCGCATCGGTCACGGCACCTCGGCCGCGCAGGACCCGGCCTTGCTGGCCCACCTGGCCGCGGAGGGCATCCCGCTGGAGGTCTGCCCGTCGTCCAACATCGCGACGCGGGCCGTCGCGACTCTCGACGAGCACCCGCTGCGCGCCTTCCGCGAGGCCGGGGTGACGGTGACGATCAACTCCGACGACCCGCCGATGTTCGGCACCACGCTCAACCGCGAGTACGAGATCGCGGCCGACCTGCTCGGGCTCGACGAGGACGGCCTGCGGGAGCTGGCCCGCGCGGCTGCCCGCGCGTCGTACGCGCCTGTCGACGTGCGCGACCGGCTGCTCGCCGAGATCGACGACTACGCCGGCGCCACGACGACGTAGTGCTCGAACTCCGAGGTGAAGTGGCTCAGCAGCCGACCTGACAACGCGGCCGCCTGGCTCGAGTGGCACCGGATCGCAGCTGCCTTGACCTCGCGCAGCGAGTCGTCGAGGTCGACCCGGCGCATCGACGACCACGGCGCGTCGTCGGGCCGCGCGTGGCGCCAGAAGCTGAGGGGATACTCCACCAGCAGCGCACCGGTGCGCCGGGCCGCCTCGGCAGCGGCGCGGCCGGCCGCCTCGTGGTCCGGTGGCCCGTCGTGGCGCCAGGGAGCGAGCAGCATCGTGTGCGGGCCGCTCTCGCCGAGGAGGTCGGCGAGCGCGCCGGCGATGGCGTCCTCGGAGGTGGCCACCTCGCCGTCGATCGCCCCCAGGAAGACCAGGGGTGCGTCGGGGGCCAGCCGGGCCAGGGCGTTCTCCATCTCGGCCAGCCGGGTCGTGGCCAGCGCATGGCGGGTCATCCCGTCACGACTCGGGTGCGACGACTCGCCCGCGGTGAGGAGCACGACGTAGACCGTCAGGCCGAGCCGACTGGCCAGCGCGATCAGACCCCCGCCGCCCAGGCTCTCGTCGTCCGGGTGCGCGGACACCACGACCAGACGACGGACCACCTCGTCGCCGTTGACGAGCTCGAGGGGAGGTGGGGTGCCCCAGCGGTGGTCGTCGCGCCAGTCGGCGGCGTCGGTGCCGTCCGTCGGGGTGGTCAGCGTGCTCGTGCGGGTCTCCTGCCTCGAAGTGCTTGGCGAACCTACAAGGCGAGGGCAACCGGCGGCCTCGCCTACGGGGGTGAGACGACGACGACCCTATTGTTGTCCCATGTCTCGTCCCGTCGATCCGCTGCGGATCGCGATCGTCAACGACTACGAGCTCGTGGTCGCGGGCGTCGCCGCGCTGCTCGAGCCGTACTCCGACCGCATCGCGGTCATCGAGATGGACAGCGGCGTCTCGGTGGTGAGCGACGTCGACGTCATCCTCTACGACACGTTCGGCCAGGTGCAGGGCGACGGCGTCGACCTCGAGGACCTGGTCCACGGCACGGACGCGAAGGTCGTCATCTTCAGCTGGAACGTGCAGCCCGACCTGGTCGACCGCGCACTCCGCAAGGGCGCGGCGGGCTATCTCGCGAAGGACCTCACCGCCGAGGAGATGGTCCTGTCGCTGGAGAAGGTCGCCGCCGGCGAGGTGCTCCGGCCGGCCGTCTCGGAGCTGGAGCAGCCCGGCCCGGAGCTCGGGGCGTGGCCCGGACGCGAGCACGGGCTCAGCGCCCGCGAGGGCGAGGTGATCGCGCTGATCACCCAGGGCCTCTCGAACCAGGAGATCGCCGACATGTCCTACCTGAGCATCAACTCGGTCAAGACCTACATCCGCACGGCGTACCGCAAGATCGGGGTCAGCCGGCGCACGGAGGCCGTGCTCTGGGGCATCTCCCACGGCTTCGAGCCCGACCGGCTGCGCATCATCGACGAGCGTCGCCGCTAAACCGCTCGGCTCCGCCCGGCCCCACGACCTAGATTCGGCTCCGTGCCGACCCCTGCCTGCCGCTTCGAGTTCACCGAGGACGCCGTCGCCTTCCGCGAGCGGGCGCAGTCCTACCTCGCCGCCGACCCGGTGACCACGACCGTGGTCTCGACCATCGTGGACCGAGCGATCCGCGAGGGCGCCACGGAGCCGCCGCCGCACCCGCGGTGGTGGGTGAGCGTCGTCGACGAGGCCAGCGGCGACGTGGTGGGCGTGGCGATGCGTACGGCGCCGTTCGCGCCGTACCCGCTCTACGTGCTGCCGATGCCCGAGGCGGCAGCCCTCGAGCTGGCCCGCCTGCTGCACGAGCGCGGCGATGCCGCCCCGGCCGCCAACGGTGCGCTGCCCTCCACCGACGTGCTCATGGGCGAGGTGGCACGACTGAGCGGAGGAGTCGTGCAGGTGCACGAGCACACCCGGCTCTTCGAGCTGCACGAGCTGCGCGAGCCCCGCCGTGCCGAGGGCAGGGCGCGGGTCGCCGAGGCGCGCGACCTGGACCTCGCCCAGGAGTGGTTCGGTGCCTTCCACGTCGATGCCGCCATCCAGGCCGGCCGCGACCCCGACGACGCCACCGCCGACTTCATCGGCCGCGACGGCATCGCCGCCAGGATCGAGGCCGGGCTGGTCTGGCTGTGGGAGGACGCATCGGGCGAGGTCGTGCACCTGACCGGCTTCAACCCGCCCAGCTTCGGAGTGGCGCGCGTCGGCCCGGTCTACACGCCGGGGGAGCAGCGCGGTCACGGCTTCGCCACCAGCCTGGTCGCCGACGTGTCCCGTCACCTGCTGGCGGCTCCCGCCCGGGTCTGCCTGTTCACCGACCAGGCCAACCCCACCTCGAACCGGATCTACCAGTCGCTGGGCTACGAGCCGGTCGTCGACATGGTCAACCTGAGGATCGTGACGGGCTAGTCCGACCGCCGCCGCAGGGAGTCGCACGCCCACAGTGCCCAGGCGACCAGCAGCGGCTGGAAGAACAGCCGGATCAGCCTCGCCCGGTCGGTGTCGAGCCCGAACGCGTCGGTGCCGGTGACGTACTGCGAGACGTTGCCCGGGAAGACGGCCACGAAGAACGCCGCCACCACCCACCCGAGCTGCCACCGGCGTCGGCGTACGACGACGAGGGCCAGGCCGAGGGCGATCTCGACGACCCCCGAGGCCAGGACCACGACGTCCGCGTCGATCGGCAGCCACCCCGGCACCTGGGCGTCGAAGCTGTCCCGGGCGAAGCTCAGGTGAGCGGTGCCGGCGAAGACCAGCACCGCACCCAGCAGCCAGCGTGCGAGGTCGCACAGGGTCCGCGCGGTGCGGGTCATGGTGTCCTCCAAGGAGAGTGCCCCCGACAGGATTCGAACCTGTGACCGGCGGATTAGAAGGCCGCTGCTCTATCCAGCTGAGCTACGGAGGCGCGCAGGCGAGCCTACCGATCGTCGCCGGCGCCCCACAGCGAGGTTGTCGCGCGGCGGCACCTACCCGGCCACTCACTCGGCCACTCACCCGGCCAGAGCGCGGCGGTCAGCCGATGAGCCGGCCCATCCAGCTCTCGACGTCACCCGAGGCGCGGGGGAGGGTCGCCGAGAGATTGCGGTGGCCGTCGGCCGTGACCAGGATGTCGTCCTCGATGCGGATGCCGATCCCGCGCAGCTCCGCGGGCACCAGCAGGTCGTCCTCCTGGAAGTAGAGCCCCGGCTCGACGGTGAGCACCATGCCGTCCGTGAGCGAACCGCGATAGGCGTCGGTCGACGCGGCGCCGCAGTCGTGCACGTCCATGCCGAGCATGTGACTGGTGCCGTGGAGGGTCCAGCGCGCGTAGACCTTGCTGTCGGGGTCGAGCGCTTCGGCGGCGGGCACCGGGAGCAGCCCGAGATCCTCCAGGCCGTGGGCGAGCACCGACATGGATGCGTCGTGGATGTCGTTGAACGGCGTGCCCGGCCGGACGACCGCGATGCCGGCCTCCTGGGCTGCGTGGACGAGGTCGTAGAGGTCGCGCTGCAGGGAGGTGAAGGCGCCGTTGACCGGCAGGGTGCGGGTGACGTCGGCGGTGTAGAGGTTGTTGCCCTCGACCCCCATGTCGAGCAGCACGAGCTCGCCGGGCGTGATCGGACCGGAGTTCTCGATCCAGTGCAGAGTCGTGGCGTGCTTGCCGCCGGCGACGATCGAGTCGTAGCCGATGTCGTTGCCCATGGTCCGCGCGCGACGGAAGAACGTGCCCTCCAGCCAGCGCTCGCCGTACTTCACGACGTTGGCCCACTCGCGCACGGAGTCCTCGAAGCCGAGGGCGGTGATGTCGCAGGCCTCCTGCAGCTCGCGGATCTCCCAGGCGTCCTTGACCAGGCGCATCTCGCTCACGACGCGCGCGAGCTCGGCGTCGAGCCCCGCGTCCGCGGCGATCATCCGGTCGACCGAGGTCGAGATGCCCCGGTGCACGCGGGTCTTGGCCGGGCCTGAGGCGCCCAGGTCGTCGGCGAGTCGGTCCAGGTGGCGCACGGGCAGCCCGAGCGAGGAGGAGATCTCGTGCAGCGACGGCCTGCGCCCCGCCCACAGCTCGCCGTACGCACGGTCTCGGAAGAACTCGTCGCTCTCGCGCGAGGAGCGCGGCCGGGCGTAGAGCACCGCGTCGCCGTCGTCGATCACGAGGACCGCGTCGCTGGTCTGGTTGCCCGAGAAGTAGGTGTGCGCGGTGTCGGGACGGAAGCGGTAGTCGGTGTCGTTGGCCCGCACCTTGTAGGTGCCGGCCGGGAGCACCAGGCGCTCGCCGGGGAACATCGCCGCCAGCAGGGCGCGCCGCTCCGCGGTGCGCGCGGCGACCGGGTGCAGCGGCAGGTCGAGCTCGCGGTCGCCCCAGCCGGTGCGCATGAAGGCGGAGTACGCCGCCGGCACCGCCGGGTCGTGCGACTCGGTCCGCAGCTCGTTGGCGGGAGTGGTCGTCTCGCTCTGCTCACCCATGTCGCCACTGTACGCCGAGCCGGGACGCCTCCTGCGGGGCGCGGAGGTGCGCTGCCGATAGGCTCCGGCCATGCCCCGAGGACGTCGAGACAGCGTCGCCTTCACGGTCATCGTGACCGTGCTGGTGTGCCTCGGCGCGCTGCCGATCCTGCTCGTGATCGCGCTGTCGGGGGCGCCGTCGTCGCTGCTGCTGGCCACGGCGCTGGCCGCGCTGCCGGTGGGTCCGCTGGTCGGCTGCTACCTGTGGCTGGACCGCTACGAGCCGGAGCCGCGCTCGCTGCTGGCGCTGGCGCTGCTGTGGGGCGGCTTCGTCGCGACCGCGGCCGCGCTGCTGATCCAGGGCATCGGCGGACTCGTCGTGGGCCTCACCGAGGACGCCAGCCTGGCGATCGTCGCCCCCCTCACCGAGGAGGCCAGCAAGGGCGCCTTCCTGGTGCTGCTGCTGTGGTGGCGACGCGCCGAGCTCGACGGCATCCTCGACGGGGTCGTCTACGCCGGCATGGTCGGCATCGGCTTCGCGTTCGTGGAGAACATCCTCTACCTCGCGGCGGCCTACAACGGCACTGACGGCACCGGCCCCGGTGGCACCGAGGCGCTGACGGCGACCTTCGTGCTGCGCTGCCTCTTCAGCCCGTTCGCCCACCCGCTGTTCACGACGTTCATCGGGATCGGTGTCGGCATCGCGGTCGGCGCGCGCAGCGCGGCCGTGCGCTTCCTGGCCCCGCTGGGCGGCTACGTGCTGGCCGTCCTCGCCCACGGGCTGTGGAACGGCTCCACGATCTTCGGCGTCGGCGGCTTCGCCCTCGTCTACGTCGTCCTGATGCTGCCGGCGCTGGTCGGGCTGGTCTCGCTCGCGGTCTGGGCCCGCCGTTCGGAGCGCCGGATGCTCGCGATGGCCCTCGCGGACGCAGCGCAGCGGGGCCTGATCCCGGCCACCGACATCGGCTGGGTCGTCGACCTGCGGGCCCGCCGGCAGTCGCGCGCGCACGCGCGCCAGCAGGGCGGTCCGACGGGCGAGCAAGCGATGCGCGACTACCAACAAGCCGCGATCGAGCTCGGTTTCCTGCATCATCGCTACCTGCGGGGGACTCCTCCGCCGGACTTCGCCGCACGTGGACAGGAGTACGTCGCCCGCATCGGCGCCGTGCGCCCGTTCATCGCCTTCCCCGGACAGGTGGTACCCACCCGATGACAGCCAGCCTCGACACTGCCGACACCCGCGGGGGTGACGCCCAGATGCTCACCGCCCTGGTGCGGTTGCGCGGTGCCCTGCAGGCGGCCGTCCTCCCGCTCGACGACGACGGCGTGGAGGCGCAGCGCGAGGCGCAGCGCGAGTTCGTCGACCAGCTGGAGGACTACGTCATCCCGCGCGTGATGACGATCGAGGCGCCGCTGCTGGCCGTCGTGGGCGGCTCGACCGGCGCGGGCAAGTCGACCCTGGTCAACTCGCTGGTGGGAGAGCAGGTCACCACGCCCGGCGTGCTGCGCCCCACGACGCGCTCGCCCGTGCTGGTCCACCACCCCGACGACGCGGAGTGGTTCGGCCAGGAGCGGCTGCTGCCCGACCTGCGCCGGGTCAGCGACGCCACCGACGACCCCGACTCGCTGCAGCTCGTGGCCACCGACAAGGTGCCGCAGGGTCTGGCGATCCTCGACGCACCCGACGTGGACTCGGTCGAGGAGCGCAACCGCGTGCTCGCCGCCCAGCTGCTCGCTGCCGGCGACCTGTGGCTCTTCGTGACCTCGGCTGCGAGGTACGCCGATCAGGTGCCGTGGGAGTTCCTGCGCCTGGCGGCCGACCGGTCGACCTCGGTGGCGGTGGTCCGCGACCGCACCGCGGCCGACGCGGTGCAGACGGTCTCCACCCACCTGGCCCGGATGCTCGCCTCACGCGGGCTCAAGGACTCGCCGCTCTTCATCGTGCACGAGGGTCCGATCGACGAGCAGGGCATGCTGCCGGCCGACCACGTGCGCGAGGTGCGCGGCTGGCTCGAGTCGCTCGCCGACGACAGCGGCGCCCGCACCGCGGTCGTCAAGCAGACCCTCGACGGCGCGATCCGGGCGATCTCGCACAAGGTGCACCCGATCGCCGACGCAGCCGCCGGGCAGGTCGGGCTGGCCGGCCGGCTGCGGGCCGAGGCCGACACGGCGTACGAGATCTCCCTGCGCGCCGCGACTGCCGCGACCGGCGACGGCACGCTGCTGCGCGGCGAGGTGTTGGCCCGGTGGCAGGAGTTCGTCGGCACCGGCGAGCTGCTCAAGTCGCTCGAGGGCAAGGTCGGCTGGCTGCGCGACCGCGTCGTCAACACCGTCAAGGGCAAGCCGCAGCAGGCCGAGCGGGTCACGGTCGCCGTGGAGTCGGGCCTCGAGTTGCTCGTGCTCGAGCATGCCGAGGCGGCCGCCGAGCGCGCCCACGCGGCCTGGCAGGAGCTGGCGTGCGGGCGAGGGCTGCTCGCCGCGGCCGGCCCGGATCTCGGCCGCGCCTCGCGCGATCTGCGTCGCCGCGCCGAGCAGGCCGTGCGAAGCTGGCAGTCCGACGTGCTCGACATGGTGCGGGCGGAGGGGGCCGACAAGCGCACCACGGCGCGCTATCTCGCCTACGGCGTCAATGGCCTGTCGGTCGCGCTGATGATCGTGGTCTTCTCCCGTGCCGATGGCGGGTCCACGGCGGTCGGCGGCTCGGCCGGCCTCGGCCAGAAGCTGCTCGAGGCGGTCTTCGGCGAGGAGTCCGTGCGCACGATGGCCGAGCGGGCGCGCGTGATCCTGGAGCAGCGGATCAGCGAGCTCTTCGACACCGAGCGCGAGCGCTACACCGGGCTGCTCGACGGCTTGGGCCTGGAGCCCGAGGCGGGGGAGCGGCTGCGCCAGGCTGCGCGCCGCGTCGACGACGTGCGGTTCGCGGAGACGCAACGCGGAGCCTGAGGCACGGCCCGCCCCGGCCCGTCCTCTAGGGTGGGCGCTGCCCGTCCGTGTCTGCCAGGGTTGGAGAAGATGAGTTCCTCGCTCGAAGGCGCCACGCAGCTGCTCGCCCGCGGTGCCGACCTCGGCCCGCGTCTCGAGGGTCTTGCGCAGGCCGTCGACGCCGCGCAGGGCCGTCTCGACGAAGGCCTGCTCCAGGAGGCGCGCGAGGTCGTCGAGCGCACCGCCGGGCGGCTGCGGCTCTCGGCCGAGCACACGGTCGTCGCCATCGCCGGCGCCACCGGCTCGGGCAAGTCCTCGACGTTCAACGCCCTCACCGGCCTCGAGCTCTCCGCGGTCGGCGTACGCCGTCCGACCACCTCGTGGGCGACCGCGTGCGTGTGGGGCGCCGACGGTGCGCAGGAGGTGCTGGAGTGGCTCGGCATCGCGCCACGCCACCAGACCACGCGCGACTCGATGCTCGACACGCGCAAGGAGGGCAACGCGCTCGACGGCGTGGTCCTGCTCGACCTGCCCGACCACGACTCCACCGAGGTCGCCCACCACCTCGAGGTCGACCGCCTGGTCAAGCTCGCCGACATGCTGGTCTGGGTGCTCGACCCGCAGAAGTACGCCGACGCGGCCATCCACGACCGCTACCTCGCGCCGCTGACCTCGCACGAGGCCGTCATGGTCGTCGTGCTCAACCACATCGACACCGTCGCCGAGGACCGGCGCCAGTCGATGCTGGACGACGTGTCCCGACTGCTCGTGGCCGATGGTCTGCACGACGTCCCCGTGATCGGCATCAGCGCCCGGGAGGGCATCGGCCTCGACGCGCTCCGCGCAGAGATCGAGCGCCGGGTCACTGAGAAGAAGGCCACGCGCGACCGGGTCGAGGCCGACATCAGGGCGATCGCGGCGAAGCTCGACGAGGCCAGCGGCCGGGCCACGGCGCGCACGGTGAGCGGCCCTCAGCTCCCAGCCCTCGAGGACGCGTTCTCCGAGGCGGCCGGCGTCCCGACCGTGGTCGACGCCGTCGAGCGCTCCAGCCGGATCCGGGTGCATCGCGCCACCGGGTGGCCGGTCACCGCGTGGATCTCCCGGCTGCGTCCCGACCCGCTCAAGCGCCTCCAGCTCGATCTCGGGGCCGCGGGGAGCAGTCTCAAGGGGGGTGCCTCGTCACCCGCGCCCTCGACGACGTCGGTGCAGCGTGCCCGCATCGACACCGAGGTCCGCGCCGTGGCCGACACGGTCAGCCACGACCTCGGCCCGGCCTGGTCCGACGCCGTGCGCACGGCGTCGGTGGCCAGACTGCCCGAGATCGGCGACCGGCTCGACGCAGCGGTCGCCAGCGTCGACCTCGACGCGTCCAAGATCCCGGTGTGGGCGGGCATCGTGCGGGTGCTCCAGTGGCTGCTTGTCCTGACCGCCGTCGGATCCGGCGCCTGGGCGATCGCCCTCACGGCGGGCGGCACGCTGGACGAAGCGACCCAGGTGGGCGGCATCGCGCTGCCGCTCGCCCTCCTCCTCGGGGCGGTGGCTCTCGGTGTCGTGCTGGCCGTCGGATGCCGCGGGCTGGCCGGCGGCGCCGCGCGCAGTCGGGCCTCGCGTGCCGACGAGCGGTTGCGCTCGGCCGTCTCGGAGGTCGCCCGCGAGCTGGTCGTCGAGCCGATCGACGCCGAGCTGACGGCGTACTCCCGCGTCCGGGCCGGTCTCGGCAAGGCGCTGGCCTGAATCTCCTGGCCCGCTGACCGTCCACACCGTGCCTCCCCGGCCGTCGCGCTCACCGGCGCCGTCGTCGTCCTCCTGAGCCGCCGCTGCGCCGTGCAGGCTCGTCCCGGAGACCGGTCGTCCGACCGGTCCGGAGGAGGAGACAGCACATGAACGACACGACCGTGACCGTGCAGGGCTGGGTCGGCAGCGACGTCAGCCTCCGGCTGGCGGGGGAAGCGCCCGTGGCGAGCTTCCGGGTCGCCACGACCCCGAGACGCTACTCGCGCAAGAGTCAGGAGTGGGTCGACGGTGCGACGCAGTGGTACACCGTGACCGTCTGGCGCGCCCTCGCGGAGAACGTCGCCCGCTCGGTGCGCCGGGGCGACCCCGTGGTGGTGCACGGGCGTCTCGACGTGGCCAGCTGGACC
>WLIH01000460.1 GCA_009702305.1 Actinomycetota bacterium
GCGTACACGAACCCCGCGCCGCACGCCAGCGCCTGCTCCGTTGGGTTCACGCAGGTAAACGGCCCTCCCGTCGATCGACGGGAGGGCCGTTCAGCACCCTGCAGGCAGGGCGGGTGGATCAGAGTGCAGCGGCGTCGCGGTCACCGGTGCGGACCCGGACCACGCTCTCGACGGGCGAGATCCAGACCTTGCCGTCACCGATCCGACCGGTCTGCGCGGTCTTGACGATGATGCCGACCACGTCCTCGGCGTCGTCGTCCTCGACCACGATCTCGATGCGGATCTTCGGCACCAGGGCGATGTCGTACTCCGCGCCCCGGTAGACCTCGGTGTGACCCTTCTGGCGGCCGTAGCCGCTGACCTCGCTGACGGTCATGCCCGTCACGCCGAAGGTCTCGAGGGCCTCGCGGACGTCCTCCCACTTGTGCGGCTTGATGACCGCGGTCACGAGCTTCATGCAGAGACACCTTCCGTGAGGATCGAGCGACGGGCGCCGCCGCCGCCGGACAGGTCGTACGCCGACTCTCCGTGCTCGACGAAGTCGATGCCCTCGAGCTCGTCCTCGTCGGCGATGCGCCAGCCGAGGGTGTACTTGATGAGCAGGCCGAGGACCAGCGTGACGACACCGGACCAGATGATCGCGAACAGGGCGATCGCGATCTGGACGACGAGCTGCTTGGCGTTCTCACCGTAGAAGAGACCGGTGGTGGTCGACAGGAAGCCGATGCCGATCGTGCCGACGATGCCGCCGACCAGGTGGACGCCGACGACGTCGAGCGAGTCGTCGAAGCCGAACTTGTACTTCAGGCCCACGGCCAGCGCGCACAGCGCACCGGCGACCGCACCCAGGCCGATCGAGCCGACCGGCGAGAGGGCGCCACACGCCGGGGTGATGGCGACCAGACCGGCGACGACACCCGACGCGGCACCCAGGGAGGTGGCGTGACCGTCGCGGATCTTCTCCACGATCAGCCAGGTCAGCATCGCGGCGCAGGTGGCGACCGTGGTGTTGATCCAGACCAGGCCGGTCTCGGTGGTGAACTGCGTCATGAAGGCCTCGGGGTCGGCCAGCGAGTCGGCGGTGAAGACGATCGAGCCGACGTTGAAGCCGAACCAGCCGAACCACAGCAGACCGGCACCGATCATGGTGAGGGTCAGGTTGTGCGGCTTCATCGGCTCCTTGCCGAAGCCGAGGCGCTTGCCGATCAGCAAGCAGAGGACCAGGCCTGCGACACCGGCGTTGATGTGGACGACCGTGCCGCCGGCGTAGTCGAGAGGCGCGACCTCGGCGGCGTCGCCGGCCGAGTAGATCATCTCGGCGAGACCGTCCTTGGCGCCCGACAGGAAGCCGCCGCCGAAGACCATGTGGGCCAGCGGGAAGTAGGACAGCGTCACCCACAGGGGCAGGAAGACGACCCAGGAGGAGAACTTCACGCGGTCGGCGATCGCACCGCTGATCAGCGCTGCCGTGATGACGGCGAAGGTCAGCTGGAACGCGACGAAGATGTAGTTGAGCGGGTCGGTGTCGACGAGACCGAACTGGTCGAACGGGTTGGCGAACAGCTTGCCGTCACCGCTGAACCCGTCGCTGTAGGACATCGACCAGCCCCACAGGACGTAGACGACTCCGACCACGCCGAGCGAGACGAACGACATCATCATCATGTTCAGCACGGACTTCGAGCGGCTCATGCCGCCGTAGAACAGGGCCAGGCCGGGCGCGGTCATCAGCAGGACGAAAGACGTCGCAGCGATCATCCACGCGTAGTAGCCGTCGTACGCGAAATTCACGGAACCTCCAGGGGATGCACACGTAGACGTGGCTCACCGCCCGGCAGCACTGACGGGTGGCGGCTCTCGCCTCACTTGGCGATCACCTTGCTGGGGTCAGGTTTCGTGAGGACGTCGCGCCATGTTGCGGACGTGAAACGAAACGACACGTCTCGTTACGGACGTGTTAACGAGGTAAGAAGTGTCCACCCTGCGGGACGGGCGAGCCCCCCGACGGCCCGATCGGTCCGTCAGGTGGTCGTCGGCGGCTCAGCCGAGCAGGGCGTCCGTGAAGGCACCGGCGTCGAACGGCGCCAGGTCGTCGGGTCCCTCGCCGAGACCGACGAGCTTGACGGGCACGCCGAGCTCGCGCTGCACGGCCACCACGATCCCGCCTTTGGCCGAGCCGTCGAGCTTGGTCAGCACGATGCCGGTGACGTCGACGACCTCGCTGAAGACCCGGGCCTGGACAAGGCCGTTCTGGCCGGTCGTGGCGTCGAGGACCAGCAGCACCTCGGTGACGGGCGCCTGCTTCTCGAGGACCCGCTTGACCTTGCCGAGCTCGTCCATCAGGCCGGCCTTGTTCTGCAGGCGACCAGCCGTGTCGACGATGACCGTGTCGACGCCCTCGGCCGCACCCCGCTTGAGCGCCTCGAAGGCGACCGAGGCCGGGTCGGTGCCCTCCGGCCCGCGCACGACGTCGACCCCGACGCGCTCTCCCCAGGTCGCGAGCTGCTCGACCGCCGCGGCGCGGAACGTGTCGGCCGCGCCGAGCAGGACCGTGCGGTCGTCGGCGACCAGGATCCGGGCGATCTTGCCGACCGTGGTCGTCTTGCCGGCGCCGTTGACGCCCACGACCAGGACGACCCCCGGCTGGCCGTCGGAGCCGGAGACCTGCAGCCGGCGGTCCATCGTCGGGTCGACCAGCGTCAGCAGCTCCTCCCTCAGCACGGCGCGGACGTCGACGGCCTCGCCGCCGTCGACCCGCAGTCGGGTGCGCAGCCGGCCCACCAGCTCCTGCGTCGGCGCGACCCCGATGTCCGCGGTGAGCAGGGTGTCCTCGATCGACTCCCAGGTGTCCTCGTCGAGGCGCTCGCGCGAGAGCAGCGCCAGCAGGCCGCGACCGAGCGCCCCCTGCGAGCCGGAGAGCCGCTGACGCAGCCGCACCAGCCTGGAGGCGGTGCTCTCGGGCTTCTCGAGCTCGGGCGCCGGGGCCGTCTCGGGCGCGGGAGCCGACGCCTCGCCGGGGGCCGCCTCGACGGGAGGTGCGGTCGCCGCCGGGGGCGGGACCGACGGCGCGGTCGGCGTACGACGACCGCGGGTGGTCACCAGGCCGACGACCCCGAGGAGCGCGA
>WLIH01000461.1 GCA_009702305.1 Actinomycetota bacterium
AGCGTGGGAGAGATGCTGGCGGCCGAGG
The DNA here is from genome assembly GCA_009702305.1 of Actinomycetota bacterium. Taxonomy (GTDB): domain Bacteria; phylum Actinomycetota; class Actinomycetes; order Propionibacteriales; family Nocardioidaceae; genus Nocardioides. Next base: position 29 of record WLIH01000461.1, read on the forward strand.
CAGGCACGACCTGCGACAGGGCACGCCTGCAAGCGTTGAGCGTGCATCGCCTGACCGCTGTGCGCGCGGCGGTGGCGCGGAACCCGCATGCCTCGCGCGCCCTCTTGGTCGAGCTCGCTCGCGATCGCCATCACCTCGTGAGGTACGCCGTGGCGCAGAACCGTGGGCCGTTCGCCGAGCAGGTCGCGCTCGGGGCCGCTGATCGCTCGGTGCGCGTGATCTTGGCCCAACGCCGAGACCTCGACGCCTCGACGTACGAGTCGCTCGTGGTCGACTCGGCGCACGAGGTGCGCGAGGCAGTCGTGGCGAGCTCCAGGAGTCCCGACCTCGTGGTGCGGCTCGCTGCTGATCCGCACCCGGGGGTGCGCAGCGTGGTGGCGCACCACGACCTATGTCCTGACGAACTGATCGACGTGCTGTCGCGCGATCGTGACGCGCGCGTCCGAGGCTCGGTGGCCAGCACGAGGCGACTCAGCGAGGAGATGATCGCGCGCCTGCTGGTCGACCGATCGGCAGCGGTGCGCTGGAACCTGCTCACCCACCACCCGGGTCGCCGCGACATCGCGGAGGCGCTGGCCGCGGATCCAGACGAGCTGACCGCCGTCCAGGCGCGCCACCAGCTCGCTCCCGGCCCGCAGATCGGCTCTGCCTGACTGGCTCGGGCAGAGGCACCGGCGACAGTGGACGGCGCCGATTGGATGCGTGTTACCGCGAAGTGGTCTGGACGGGATCGGATCCGGTGGGAGGAGGATGTCGTATCCGCCGCTCGCCGTTCGTGGTGTGACCGAGCGGGACCACCAGGGTCTGCGAGACGAGAAGGAGCCGTCATGGCCGAGTACCTCATCTACTTCAACCAGCAGTGGGTGGGCGACCACACCTCGGAGTGGTTCCAGGGCAGGGGGCCGCTCGCCAGGGCGGTCACCCACGAGATGCGGGAGGCCGGCGTGTACGTCTTCGCCGGCGGTCTCGAGGAGGAGGACGGCCAGGTCTACAGCGCCGACCCGACCAGCGGCACCATGCTGATCACCGACGGCCCGTACGTCGAGACCAAGGAGTTCCTCGGCGGCTTCGCCATCGTGGACGTGCCCGACGACGACACCGCCAAGCACTGGGCGGCGAAGATCTCCGAGGCCTGCGGGTGGCCGCACGAGGTGCGGCGCTTCAAGCCGCAGTCGCCCAGGCCGTGACGGTGCCGTCCTAGGCTGCCCGCCTAGGCGGGCTCGACCGGCAGCCAGAGCTCGCAGGTCGCCGTGCCGGCGACCGGGTCGAAGGCGAGCGTCGCGACGATCTCGGGTCCGGGTCGCAGCTGCCACGGCTGCGACGGGAGCCACTCGGTCGCCGTCGCTGCCCACGCCTCCTGGAGCGCCGCCGGGTGCGGGCCCTCGGTCCGGAAGACCGCCCAGGTGCCGGCCGCGGCCTCGATGGTGTCGAGTCCGGCGGGCCGTTGAGTGGTGGCGACGCCGTGCAGGTAGGTCAGCTCGCTGCCCTCGGCGCGGTCCGGGTCGAGGTCGTCGCTGACCGCCAGCACGCCGGTCGGTTCGACGTCGTTCAGTGCCTTGAGGCGCGCGGTCTCCTCGACGGGGATGGCGGCGACGTGCTCGGCGATGGCCGGATTCACGCCGACGTGCACGAGCGGCACCCTCCGGGCGTGACCGACGAGTCGAGTGGCGGGCAAGTCGACGATGCGGGTGTCCATGGGCGTACCTCCGTGCACGGTCAGGTGGAACCTGATCCGTTGTTGGGTGCTGAGCGGACCCCCGTCACGGCGTACGTCGGCCGGGCTGGCGCCGTGCACACCACGGAACGCGCGGTTGAACGCCTCCGTCGATCCGTAGCCGTGCCGCACCGCCACCGTCAGCAGATCCGCGTCCCCGGTCAGGAGATCCGCGGCAGCCAGCGACATCCGTCGTCGTCGGACGTAGTCCGAGAGCGGCAGTCCCGCCAACGACGAGAACATCCGGCGCAGGTGGTGCTCGGTGGTGCCCAGCCGGCGCGCCAGGTCACGCGCGTCGATCGTCTGCGACGGATCGCTGGCCAACTGCTCCTCGACGGCGTCGACCGTCGCATTCAGGGTGGCGATCATGGGTCCTCCTTGTCGGCACCAGTCTGCGGCGCCGCCGGGCCCCGCACCCGACCATCCGGGGCCGATGAGGTCGGATCGGACGACGGCGGCAGGGTCAGAGTCGGAGCGTGGTGATCAGGCTGGTGCCACGCTCGGGGTCGGGGTCGAGCCGACCGACCTCGGTGAAGGCCAGCTTGGCGAGCACGCGTCGCGAGGCGGCGTTCCAGTCCCAGACGGACGCCCAGAGCCGCTCGTGTCCGTGCGTGCGCGCCCACTCGAGGACCGCCTCGGACGCCTCGGTCGCGTAGCCGCGGCCCCAGACGCGCTGGAGGAGCTCGAAGGCGAGCTCGGGCTCGGCGGCCCCACCCGGGTCGCTCTCGAGCAGGCCGCAATAGCCGACGACGTCGCCCTCGACCCTGCGCTCGAGGGCCAGGAGTCCGAGAGTGGTCGGCTGATTGCTACCTATGGCCTCCTCGAAGTCGGCCAGGGTCGGGCGGCCGTCGGCGTTGATACGCCGGTGCGGCGGGACCCGCGGGTCGCGCTCGGTCCACAGCTCACGCTGGATGCCAGCCTCGGCCACGCGCCAGGGCCGCAGCAGCAGCCGCTGCGTCTCCAACACGATCTCGGTCCCGTCGTTCATGCCGGCTCCGGGCCGGCCGCGCCCGGTGCTTCAACGCCCGGTGCCCAGCCGAGCGCCGGCCCGAGGCGGGTCGCCATGTCGGTGAGGATCTGCACGTAGTCGTCGTGACCGAAGGTGAACGGCAGGGCGAAGGCGACCTCGTCGACCTGCTGGTACGCCGCGTGCCGACTCAGCTGCTCGGCGATCTCCTCCGCGCCGCCGACCAGGTCGGGCGCGAACATCAGTCGACCGGGGCCTTGGGGGCTGGTCGTGCGCGGGAGCCGGGAGGCGGCGTACGCCTCGTAGCGGGCGCGCTGGTCGGGGGTGGCGGTGTCGGTGGGGATCACGACGAGCCCCTGCGAGACCCGAGCCGACTCTCCGAGCGGATGGGCCGCGCGGAAGGTCCGGATCTG
>WLIH01000462.1 GCA_009702305.1 Actinomycetota bacterium
TCGACTCGAGCCAGGCCTGGTCGTTGATCATCGGCCAGGCCTTCTTGCCGCCGACTTCGGCCTGGAACACGTCCGGGTACTGGGTGGCGGAGTGGTTGCCCCAGATGGTGATCTTCTTGATGTCGGTGACGTTCGCGCCGGTCTTGGCCGCGAGCTGCGAGATGGCCCGGTTGTGGTCCAGACGCGTCAGCGCCGAGAACCGCTCGGCCGGGATGTCGGGCGCGTTGGTCATCGCGATCAGCGCGTTGGTGTTGGCGGGGTTGCCGGTCACGCCGATGCGCACGTCGTCGGCAGCGACCTTGTTGAGCGCCTTGCCCTGCGCGGTGAAGATCGCGCCGTTGGCGGAGAGCAGGTCGCCGCGCTCCATGCCGGGGCCGCGCGGGCGGGCTCCGACGAGGAGGGCGAGGTTGACGCCGTCGAAGATCTTCTCGGCGTCGTCGCCGATCTCGACGCCGGCCAGGCTGGGGAACGCGCAGTCGTCGAGCTCCATGACGACGCCCTCCAGCGCCTTGAGCGCGGGGGTGATCTCCAGCAGGCGCAGCTCGACGGGGCGACCGCCGGTCAGGGCGCCGCTCGCGAGGCGGAACAACAGGCTGTAACCGATCTGGCCGGCGGCACCGGTGACGGCGACCTTCAACGGGGCAGTGCTCACGACATCTCCTTTGGCCTACGTGGCTTCGGCGTCCGACGCTAGCAGCGCCGGGAGGCGCCCGCGCACTCGGCCCGAGCGTGCGAGACCATGGCCGGCATGCGGCGTACGGCGATCCTGGGTGTGGTCCTGCTGGGGGCGCTGTCCGGCTGCGGGTCGCTCCCGGAGAAGAGCCCGCCGGCCGGCGTCGACGCTCTCGTCGTCCCGACGCCGTCGCCGGACCCGGCCGACTTCGTCGCCGACCCCGACGGCAACGATTGGTTCCCGCTCGACGGCGAGCCAGGCGAGGTCGACGGCATCGCCGCGGTCGCCGTGGCCACGGGCAGCACCACCGACTGGTACGCCGAGGACACCAGCGGCAACGTGTGGTGGCTCGGCCGCGACGGCGAGTGGCAGGCCGGGGTGGACGGCGCCCTGGCCGGGCTCGCGATGCCGGCGCAGCCACGGGTCGGCGACGGATGGCGGCGTGCTCTCGCCGACGGCGTGGTCGACGAGGTCGCCACCGTGATCGCGCTCGACGACGAGACCGGTCTGCTGAGCGTCGAGGTGGTCAGTGCGATCGACCCGGACCTCGACCGGGTCGAGGTCTACGCCGACGGAGACGGGCTCGTCGAGCCCTGAGCGCGACGGCGGTCAGCGGATCTGGGTGCGTCCGTCGCCGTCGGGCCACTGCTGGGGCGCGCCGGGAGGCTGCTCGGCCGGCTTCCACTGCTGCGCGACCGGGTCCCACTGCCAGCCGTCCTGGATGATCGGCGCCGGCTCGGCCGGCTGGGCGCTCTGCGCCGGCTGTGGGGTGGCGGCCCGGGGCGCGCGCTCCGGCAGGCTGAAGCCGGAGCCGGGCACCGGGGCGGCGTCGCGGCCGAAGAGCGCGGGATAGGCGGCACCGGCGCCCAGACCTCCCAGGAGCGGGCCGAGCACGAAGACCCAGACCTGCAGCACGGCGTCGCCGCCGGAGAAGAGCGCGGGGCCGAAGGACCGGGCGGGGTTGACCGAGCCGCCGGTCAGCGCGTTGGCGGCGAAGTAGACGACCGTCAGCGCGACACCGATCGCGAGCGGCGCCAGCGCCGGCGTCGTCGAGCGACGGTCGGTGACGGCCAGGAAGACCCAGACGAAGATCGCGGTCAGCACGATCTCGAGCAGCAGCGCGGCCCAGCCGGCGTAGCCCGAGCCCTCGTCACCGAAGGAGTTGGCGGCGGCGCCGACCTCGGTGCCGTAGCCGTCGAAGCCGTGCATCAGCACGACGAGCACGAGAGCACCCAGGATGCCGCCGACCAGCTGTGCGGCGGCGTACAGACCGCTCTCGCGCCACGACTGCCGACCGCTGAGGGCCGAGGCGACCGACACGGCGGGGTTGAGGTGTGCGCCGGAGATGCGGGCGAAGGCGACCGTCAGTGCGAGCAGGGTCAGGCCGAACGCGAGCGCGGTCGAGACCGCGTCGTAGTCGGTCTGCAGCGCGGTGAGGCAGCCGACGAGCACGAGGATGGCGACACCCAGGCACTCGGCGGTCAGGCGCTGCACGAGGGTGCTGTCGGTGCTGGGGCTCTGCTCGAGCGGGGGGAACGCGGTGGTCTCGGCCATGCGGGTGTGGTCCCCGCCTGCACGCGGGACCAAACCCCGGGCCCCCAGGTGACTAGTCAGCCGCGGGCTGTCAGGCTGGCGGCGTCCCGAGGCGTCGGGCCGTCAGGTATCTTGACGTCAAGAGTTTTGCCGATCCGTCCCCAGGAGTCGCTGCACCATGGCCACCATCATCTACACCCACACGGACGAGGCGCCGCTGCTGGCGACGTACTCCTTCCTGCCGATCATCCAGGCGTACGCCGCGCAGGCCGGCGTCGAGGTCGAGACCCGTGACATCTCCCTGTCGGGGCGGATCATCAGCCAGTTCCCCGAGCGGCTGAGCGCCGAGCAGCAGGTGCCCGACCACCTCGCCGAGCTGGGTGAGCTGGCGACCAAGCCCGAGGCCAACATCATCAAGCTGCCCAACGTCTCGGCGTCGATCCCGCAGCTGAAGGCGGCGATCAAGGAGCTGCAGTCGCAGGGCTACGACCTGCCCGACTACCCCGAGAACCCGCAGTCCGACCAGGACAAGGCGATCGTCGCGAAGTACGACAAGGTCAAGGGCTCCGCGGTCAACCCCGTCCTGCGCGAGGGCAACTCCGACCGCCGCGCCCCGCTCTCGGTCAAGAACTACGCCAAGGCGCACCCGCACCGTATGGGTGCGTGGAGCAGCGACTCGAAGACCAACGTCGCGACCATGGGCAAGGGCGACTTCTTCTCCAACGAGCGCAGCGTCGTCATCCCGAGCGACGACACCCTGACCATCAAGCTGGTCGCCGCCGACGGCACCGAGACCGTGCTCAAGCAGAGCATCAAGGTGCTGGCCGGCGAGGTCGTCGACGGCACCTTCATGGACGTCGCCGCCCTGCGCCGCTTCCTGGCCGACCAGATCGCGCGCGCCAAGTCCGA
>WLIH01000463.1 GCA_009702305.1 Actinomycetota bacterium
AACGGCGCCACCTCCACCCTGGTCGCGCTGCTGGTCAAGACCGACGAGGGCCAGGACTCGGTCTACAAGAACATGACCACCTTCCTCGTCGAGAAGGAGGCCGGCTTCGGCGAGGCCGCCCAGGGCGTCACCGTGCCCGGCAAGATCGACAAGATGGGCTACAAGGGCGTCGAGACGACCGAGCTCGTCCTGGAGGGTCACCGCATCTCGGCCGACCAGATCCTCGGCGGCGAGCCGGGCAAGGGCTTCTACCAGATGATGGACGGGGTCGAGGTCGGCCGCGTCAACGTCGCCGCCCGCGCCGTGGGTGTCGCCAACCGGGCCTTCGAGCTCGGCATCGCCTACTCCCAGCAGCGCGAGACCTTCGGCAAGCCGATCGCCGAGCACCAGGCGATCCTCTTCCAGCTCGCCGAGATGGCGACCAAGGTCGAGGCCGCCCACTCGATGATGGTCCGCGCGGCCCGGGTCAAGGACAAGGGTCAGCGCAACGACGTCGAGGCCGGCATGGCGAAGTACCTCGCCGCGGAGTACTGCAACGAGGTCGTCCAGACGTCGTTCCGCATCCACGGTGGCTACGGCTACTCCAAGGAGTACGAGATCGAGCGCCTCTACCGCGAGGCGGCGTTCCTGCTGATCGGGGAGGGCACCGCCGAGATCCAGAAGATGATCATCGGGCGGAGCCTGCTCAAGGAGTACAAGCTCTGAGCGATCGGGCCTCCGGCTCGCATCGTTAACCACTTGGTCCTGACTGCTGCCCCTGTCATGGTGGGGGCAGCAGTCAGGAACCGACATCGGGAGGCACCATGACGGACTCGGCCAACGACGACCTCAAAGCGAAGATGCGCGAGGCGCTCGACCGCAAGCAGGGCAACGACCGTGGCGTCCCGAAGGACGGACCGACCAAGGAGAAGGCGCACGGCTCCGAGGTGGTCGGCGGCGCTCCCAAGATGCACCGTCGCAAGGCCGGTGGCGGCGGCTCCTGAGCCGGACCCGCGTCAGCCGACCCTCCTCAGTCGACCACGACGTCGGAGATCGTGTAGCCCATCTCCTCGTCGGCCATCATCTCGTCCTGATCGACGTAGACCGAGGTCGGATAGTCCTGCCCGTCCGGCCACTCGACGTCGACCCTCGCTGCCGAGGTGTCATTGGCCGAGTCGATGATGTCGTCGATGGTGATCCAGCGGTACTTCGGGGCGTCGTCGCCGGGGGCGATCTGCGCGGCCCGGTCGCGCTCGACGTAGGTCGCGCTCGTGACCTTGTCGTCCTCGACGACGACCCGCACCGGGCCGAGCCCGGCGCAGAAGCAGGAGACGTCGAGCGTGTACGAGTAGCTGCTCGGCTCGAAGTCCGGGTAGGTGCCGACCGTCGGCTCGGCCGTCGGGCTGCTGGTCGGGCTGGCGCTCGTGGGCGCCGGGTCGGCGGCGACGTCGTCGCCGCCGTCGTCGGTGCCGCAGGCCCCCAGGAGCAGGAGCGGGGCGGCGGCGAGCAGGGCAGCGGTGCGGGGCAGCAGGGTGCGGGTCATGCGTGCTCCGACGTACGCCGGCCCCGAGCGGTTGCGCCGACCTGCATCGAGCGACGCCGGGATCACGCTCCGGGGCTCAGCCGCGGGTGAGCTGGCGGTAGCGCGCGATGGCGAGCGGAGCGAACACCGAGGTCAGCGCGATGCAGACCACCAGCGTCGCGAGCACCGGGTGCGTCAGCGTCCAGGCGTCGGAGGTCTCCAGCGCCGGGTTGGAGTTGCCGAGCCGCTCGCGAGCCGCGGCGGTGACGGCGCTGATGGGATTCCACTCGGCGAGGAAGCGCACGAAGGACGGCATGCCCTGGGTGGGCACGAACGTGTTGGCGATGAAGGTCAGCGGGAACAGCACGATGAAGCCGACGCCCATCACGGCCTCCGGCTCGGTGACGATGCAGCCGAGCAGCACCCCGAGCCAGGTCATGCTGAAGGAGAACAGCAGCATCAGGGCGAGCGCGAGGGCGACGTTGGCGGCCGACTCGTGCGGCCGCCAGCCGATGACCAGCCCGGTCGCGATCAGGATCGCGAGCGTGAGGCAGGTGACGAGCATGTCGCTGACCACCCGGCCGACCAGGAGGGCCGATCGTGACGTCGGCAGCGACATCAGCCGGTCGACGAAGCCGGTGCGCCGGTCGTTGGCCAGCCCCAGTGCGGTGCCGAAGCCGGTGAAGGCCAGGGTCTGCACGAAGATGCCCGGCATCAGGAAGTCGCGGTAGCCGCCCTCGACCGGGATCGCCCCGCCGAAGACGTAGACGAACAGCACCGTGAACATGATCGGCTGCACCGTCGCGTCGAGGAGGCGCTCGGGGTTGCGGCGGATGTGGGTGAGGTTGCGCAGGGTCAGGGCCCAGCTGTCCTGGAGCAGGCTCATCAGGTGGCGTCCTCGCTGGTCGGGGCGGTCTCGGCCACGGCATGGCCGGTGAGCTGGAGGAAGACGTCGTCGAGGGTCGGTCGGTGCAGCCCGAGGTCGTCGACCTCGATGCCCGCCTCGTGCAGCGCGGCGGCGACCCGCGCGAGCACGTCGAGTCCGTCGGCGGCCGAGGTGACCTCGCGACTGCCCCGGTCGACGGTCGGCTCGGCGCCGGTCGCCTGCGCCACGATGCCGGCGACGCGCTCGACGTCGGCCTCCGTCGAGGCGGTGACGGCGACCCGCTCGCCGCCGACCTGCCGCTTGAGCTGGCTGGCGGTGCCCTCCGCGATCACCGTGCCGTGGTCGATCACCGCGATCTGGTCGGCGAGCCGGTCGGCCTCCTCGAGGTACTGCGTCGTGAGCAGCAGCGTCGTGCCGTCGGCGACCAGCTGCTCGAGGACCGCCCAGAGTTCGTTGCGGCTGCGGGGGTCGAGTCCGGTGGTCGGCTCGTCGAGCACCAGCAGCTGTGGCCGGGCGACCAGTGCAGCGGCGAGGTCGAGGCGGCGCCGCATGCCGCCCGAGTAGTCCCTGGCCTGCTTGTCGGCCGCGTCGGTGAGGCTGAACTGCTCGAGCAGCTCGCCGGCGCGACGACGGCGGACGGCGGTCTCGAGGTGGTAGAGCCGACCGACGAGCTCGAGGTTCTGCTGGCCGGTGAGGACCTCGTCGACGGTGGCGG
>WLIH01000464.1 GCA_009702305.1 Actinomycetota bacterium
AGGGCCTTCGCGTCGCTGCGCTTCTGCCGGATGCAGCCGTGCGACTGCGGGGTGCCGAGCTGGTCGAAGGTCTGCACGCGGGCACCGTCGTCGATCGGGATGTCGTGGAAGCCGATCGCGGCGCCGCTCGGGCCCTGCGTGAACCGGACGAACCACTTCATCGTGCCGGAGTCGTCGATGCCGACGGCGTTCTCGGAGCGCGAGTAGACCTCGTAGGTGCCCGGCTGCAGGTTGTCGCTCACGCTCCCCGAGGCGAGGTACGTCGACACGACCTGGTCGGCCCGCTTGACCAGCCAGACCCGCTGGGCACTCTGGCTGAAGACGACCCGGCGCCCCTCGCCGGAGTCGGGCGGCAGCAGGGTCGACGGGTCGACCGCGCGCTGCTGGACCCGCTGGTCGTCGGGCGAGGCGGACGGCTCGGCCGCGGTCGAGTCGCCAGCGGCGCCGGACGTCTCGGCGCTCTCTCGCAGGCCTCCGGCCTCGAGGGTCGCCACGTCGCCGGAGACCGGGACAGGGTCGGCCGACGACGGCAGCACGCCGGCGCCTCCCAGCACGGCGATCGCCGTGACCGCCACCGACGAGCCCAGCATCGCGATCCGCCCGTAACGCGGGCGGACCTGCTGCTGACGGTGGCGCGACATCCTCAGTCGGCCTTGCGCTTCGACTTCTTGCCGGCCGGAGCGGCGGGGCGCTCGGAGCGGGTCACCAGGTTGCGGGCGACCTCGCGGTAGGCCTGCGCACCCTTGCTGCTGCGGCTGGTGGCGAGGATCGAGCGACCGGCCGCCGGCGCCTCGGCGAACTTGATGGTCTTGGGGATCGGCGGCTCGACGACCTCGAGATCGTAGGTCTCCGCGATCGTCTCCAGCACTGTGCGCGAGTGGGTCGTGCGACCGTCGTAGAGCGTGGGCAGCACGCCCCACACCTCCAGCGACCGGTTGGTGAAGCGGCGCACGTCGTGGACCGTGTCGAGCAGCTGACCGACGCCACGGTGGCTGAGCGTCTCGCACTGCAGCGGGATCAGGACCCCGTCGGCGGCGGTGAGGGCGGCGACGGTGAGCACCCCGAGGGAGGGCGGGCAGTCCAGCAGCACCCAGTCGTAGTCGGTGCCGTCCTCGGCCAGCGACTCGACGACGCCGCGCACGACGTGCTCGCGCCCGGTGCGGGTCAGCAGGTCGGCCTCGGCACGGGCGAGCTCGATCGTGGCCGGCAGCAGGTCGACGCCGTCCTCGGTCGTGATGATCACCTCGGCGGGGTCGAGGCCCTTGGTCAGCACGTGGTGCACCGACAGCTCGAGATCCTCGGGGTCGATGCCCAGCGAGAAGGTCAGGCAGGCCTGCGGGTCGAGGTCGACGAGCAGGACGGAGTGGCCCAGCTCGACGAGCGCAGCGCCGATGGAGGCGACCGAGGTCGTCTTGGCCACGCCGCCCTTCTGGTTGGCGATCGCGAGTGTGGTGGTCATCGCGGCCCATCATGCCGGACCGACCCGCTTCGGTGCCGCAGGCGCCTGCTCTACTTTCGTGTCATGTCCACCGCACTCGTCACCGGCCCGACGGCCGGCATCGGTCACTCCTTCGCCACGCAGCTCGCCGCGCGCGGCCACGACCTCGTCCTGGTCGCCCGCGACCGCGCCCGCCTCGAGCTGGTCGCGGCCGAGCTGCGCACGGCGTACGCCGTCGAGGTCGAGGTGCTGCAGGCCGACCTCGCCGACCGTGACCAGATGCGCCTGGTCGAGGCCCGGCTCGCCGACGCCTCCCGCCCCATCGACCTGCTCGTCAACAACGCCGGCTTCGGGCTCAAGGAGCGCTTCCTCGACAACTCCGCCGACGCCGAGACCGCGATGATGGACGTGCTGGTCACCGCCGTCCTGCGGCTCACCCACGCCGCCCTGGGCCCGATGGCCGAGCGTGGCAGCGGCGGCATCATCAACGTCTCCAGCGTGGCCTCGCTGCTCCCGCGCGGCAGCTACTCGGCGGCCAAGGCCTACGTGAACAAGCTCGGCGAGTGGGCCGCCCACGAGTACGCACCCCGCGGTGTGCGGGTGATGACCCTGCTACCGGGCTTCGTGAAGACGGAGTTCCACGAGCGGATGGACGTCGACCGGGGCTCCGCGCCCGACTTCCTCTGGCTCGACGCCGACGACCTGGTGCGCACTGCCCTCGCGGACTACGACAAGGGCAAGGTGTTCTCGATCCCGAGCGCGCAGTACAAGGCGATCAGCACGCTCGCACGCGTCGTGCCGACCGGCGTGCTGCAGCGCTTCCAGTCCCTCGGACGCAAGTAAGGACCCGACATGCAGCTGGAGAACGTCGTCCTCGACGCCATCGACCCGCAACGCCTCGGCCGCTTCTGGCAGTCGGCGCTCGGCTGCGAGCAGCTGACCGACGCCCCCGGCATCTTCGAGACCAGGCTGGACATCGACGGGCTGCTGCTGGACCTCTGCTTCGTCGAGGTCCCCGATCCGTCGACGCAGGCGCCCCGCCTCCACCTCGACCTCGCGAGTGGCGATGACCAGCAGCAGACCGTGCAGCGCCTGCTCGCGCTCGGAGCGACGCCGCTCGACGTGGGTCAGGGCGACGTGCCGTGGGTGGTGCTCGCCGACCCCGAGGGCAACCCGTGCTGCGTGATGGAGGAGCGGGCGGCGTACGCCGGCACCGGGCCGATCGCGGCACTCCCGTTGAGCTCGGCCGACCCCGACCGCGACGCCGACTTCTGGCGCTGGCTGACGGGCTGGACCGAGGTCGACGGTGTGGCTCCCCGGTCGCTGCGGCACCCGTCGCTGCGGGGGCCGCTGCTCGAGCTGTGCCCCGAGGCCGCACCGAAGACGCCGAGCAAGAACAGGCTGCACCTCGACGTCCGCCTCGAGGCCGGCGAGGACGCCGACGAGGTCGGCGCCCGGATCGTCGAGCGCGGCGGGCGGGCGCTGCCCGCGCAGTGGGGCGACTTCCCGTGGCGCTCTTACACCGACCCCTCGGGCAACGAGCTCTGCGTGCTGCCGGTCAGCTCCTCATCGTCCTGACAGGGATCCGAGCACGGTCGGGGTCGCGCGGCCCGAGCGCAGCGCCGCCGCCGCCGCCAGGTCGAGCAGGCGCTCGTACATCTCC
>WLIH01000465.1 GCA_009702305.1 Actinomycetota bacterium
AGCTACTGGCGCGACTACCTCTTCGCCCTGCTGCCGGGCACGGCCCTGTCGGCCGCGCTCCTGGTGGCCCATGCACCCGGCGGTCTCGTCGCGGTGCGGCGCACGGCCCTGGGCGCCGCCGCCTCGGCCGCACTCGCCCTGGCCGGCTGGTCGATCGTGCAGGCCGTCGGTCTGCAGGAGTTCGACGAGGCCGACACCGGGGCCGCGATCGCCGCAGCAGCGGAGCCCGGCGACACGCTGGTCGTCTTCGGTGGGCGCGCCGACGTGCAGCTGGCCAGCGGCCTGTCGTCGCCCTACGCGCAGCTGTGGAGCCTGCCGATGCGCACCCTCGACCCCGACCTGGCGGACCTCGACGCGCTCGTCGTCGGGGCGGATCGACCGACCTGGGTGGTCGAGTGGGTGCCGTTCGGCACGTGGTTCGGCGAGCGCGGCGACGATTTCGAGCGTCTCCTGGAGACCGAGTACGCCGTCCACGGCACCGGCTGCGGCGGCCGGGCGATCTACCTGCTGCGCGACGTCGACCGGGCGACGGTCACGCCGGACTGCAGGTGAACGGCGGCCGTGCCGCTCGCTCGACCACCTTCAGATGATCCGCTGGCGCGTCCCCCGGTCTCGACACGCGGGTCACGCCCTCGCGAGCTCGGCCGTGCCGCTCGCTCGACCACCTCCAGATGATCCGCTGGCGCGTCCCCCGGTCTCGACACGCGGGTCACGCCCTCGCGAGCTCGGGCGTGCCGCTCGCTCGACCACCTTCAGGTGATCCGCTGGCGCGTCTCACCTAGAACGGTTGGATGGAGTCGACGAGCCAGGTGCCGTCGACGTCGGTGACGCCGACCAGCACCCGGGTCTGGTTGACGTCGACCGGTCGCTCGGCGTCCTGCATGGTCGCGCTGGAGACGAGCACCTGGTCGACGTAGACCAGGCACAGCACCCGGCCGCCGCCCTCGGTGCGCACCAACCCGGCGGCGCGGACCACGGCGTTGGTGACCGCCTTCTTGTCCGCAGCGAGCTCGGCGGCCGATCCCTCGAAGGTCGTGCGGAACTGCTCGGCGAACTCGTCGGTCATCCCCGCCGTCGCGCGCTCGAGGCCGTCGTCGAGGGTGCGGTAGTCGTAGGTCAGCGCGAGGGGCAGCGTGGTGGCCGCCGCCTCCACCGCGGCGTCGAGTCCATCGGGCAGCGAGCCCACGGCGTAGGCGCCCGCGTCGGAGAGCACGGGCGCCCGGTCGGTCGGGTCGGCCGGCCGGTCGGTCCACAGCCAGCCGGTCACACCGGCCGCGGCGGCGAGGAGGACGACGAGCACCGTCACGAGCGCGCGGCGCATCAGCCGACCTGCTCGAAGCCGGAGACGAGCCAGCCGTCGTCGACCCGGGTCAGCACGACCCGCGTGCGGTAGCGGGTGTCCTCCACGGCACCCCCGCGGGCCCGCGTGCGCACGTCGACGGCGACCAGCACCTGCGCTGTGTCGCCGCCCAGGTACTCCGTAGCGGTGCCGCCCTCGGGCAGGCTGGCGGTCACTACGAGCTGCTTGTCGACCACGGCGGTGCGCAGGGCGGCCGACTGCTCGTCGTAGGAGTCGGCGAAGTCGCCGGTGGCGAGGTCGAGCATCCGCTGGACGTCGTCGTCGATGTGGCGGTGGTCGAGGCTGAAGAAGTTCGTCGCGGCCTGGCGGGCCACGGCGACCGCACCCGCGTCGAGGCCGTCGTCACCGCGCTCGCTCCAGAGCCGCGCGGAGGTCGCGACGAGTGCCGCGAGCACGACGACGAGGACGGCCGGCAGCAGCCAGGACGCGAGCAGGCGCTTCACCGCGACGCGCTCCGCACGGGCAGCGTGAGCAGCCACTCCAGTCCCGCCGGGCCCTGCGGCGGGCGGGTGCCGCGGATGCGCACCGAGCGGTCGCCCGTGGTGACGACCCCCGTGGCGGGATTCCACAGGGCGACGTCGCCGGAGCTGCGTCGCGCCGAGCGCTCGTACGCCGGCGTCGTGATGTTCTGCGCGCCTCGCACATTGGGGCTGCTCGGGTCCGTCGGGTCCGCGGCGCAGTGCGCGCGCAGGTTCGGGTCGGAGTCGCGCGGCTGCGGCGGCCCGGTGCCGTCGATCGGCTGGCCGTCGGGTCGGTAGCGCTCGGTGCCGCCGTAACCCTGGGTGCACGGCGTGATCGGGCCGGCGGCGCCGAGGGCGTCGAGCTGCTGGGCCAGGTGGAGGGTGTAGATCGGCTGTCCGTCCTCGTCGTAGTGACACGTCGACTCCACCGGCTCCCCGGTGTCGATGTCGTAGTCGTCGCAGTATCGCGGGGTGTTGGCGCCGTTCTCCAGCACCCACGGGAAGACCACGAGCGTCTTGCGCAGGCCGGGGATCCTCTCGCTCGCCACGGTCGTCACTGCGAGCAGGTCGGAGAGCAGCACGGGGAGCACCTGCTGGTTGTCGTCGAGGAGGTTGGTCACCGCGGTCGACGCCTGGAGCCCGTGGTCGTAGAGCGAGATCACCGTCGGGTCGACCTCGCGCAGCTTGGTCGTCAGGCCGGCCAGCTCACCGGCCCACTGCTCGGTGCCCGGCGCCAGGGCGACCTGGGTGTCGAGGACGGTGCGGGCGTCGCGGATCAGGGCGGTGAGGTCCTCGACATTGCGCAGGCTCTCCGTGGAGAGTCGGCGCGAGTCGGTGATCAGGCGCCCGATTGTCGGACCGAGGCCGTCGACGGCGGTCGAGGCCTCCTCGAGCAGCACGGCGAGGTCGTCGGTCGGCACCGACGCCGCCAGTGCGTCGAGGTGGCCGAGCAGGGTGTCCAGCTCCGGGGGCGAGACGGTCTGCTCGAGCGGGATCGTGTCACCGTCGGCGAGCAGCCGGCCGCCCTCGGAGAGCGGCTCCAGCTCGACGAAGCCCTCGCCGATCGCCGACTTGCTGCCGATGATCGCGCGCACGTCGGTCGGGATCTCGACGTCGCGGTCGATCGCCAGCACCACGGTGGTGCCCGACCCGGGGCCGGGATGCAGCTCCTTGACCCGGCCCACACGCGTGCCGAGGAGGTCGACGTCGGCGCGCGGGTAGATCCCGCCGACGCCCTCGAACTGCGCCTCGACGAGGTACGGCGGACGCAC
>WLIH01000466.1 GCA_009702305.1 Actinomycetota bacterium
ACCGCCTGGTCGACACCGACCACGTCACGCCCCTGGGTCTGGCCTATCTCAACCTCTCGCTTGCCGCGCTGATCCCGATCTGCTGGCTGATCGTGCAGGCACTGCACCGGCTGCCGGCCGGGAGCCTGTCGTCGGTCGTCGGACGGCTGCGGTGGCGGTGGTTCGCGACCTGTCTCGCGCTCGCCCTTGTCGCCCTGATCGCGACCCTGGTCGTCGCGACGCTGGTGCCCGAGCAGGCCGAGGGCGTCGAGATGAGCGGCAGCCTCAACGACTTCACCCGCACCACCCGCGACTTCCTGCTGGTGATCGTGCTGCTGACGCCACTGCAGGCGGCGGGGGAGGAGTACGCCTTCCGGGGCTACCTCACCCAGGCGTTCGGGGGGCTGTTTCGCAGCCGCTGGGTCGCGGTCGCCGTACCGGCGTTCCTCTTCGCGCTGGCCCACGGAGCCCAGGACGCGCCGATCTTCGTCGACCGCTTCGCCTTCGGCCTGGTCGCCGGCATCCTCGCGATCAGCACCGGTGGGCTCGAGGCCGGCATCGCGATGCACGTGCTCAACAACTTCCTGGCCTACGGCCTCGCGCTCGCCTTCAGCGACATGTCCACTGCGCTCAACCCCACCGGCGGCACCTGGTGGAGCCTGCCGACCACGCTGACCCAGTCGTTGGTCTACCTGCTGCTCGCCACGGCGGTGGCCCGCAAGCAGGGCATCGCGACCTCGACGAACGGGGGCATTTTGGCCGCCCCCAGACGTCGCGTGTAGAGTTTCCTCTCGGTCCGGACGGCGCCTCTCGAGGCTCCCGGACAGGCCATTGGGATATGGTGTAATTGGCAACACGACTGGTTCTGGTCCAGTTATTCTAGGTTCGAGTCCTAGTATCCCAGCGAGATCGCGGCCCCTCCCGAGCGGAGACCAGCCGCGATTTTGTACGACCAGCACCATCCGTTACTGTTCCACACGTTGTTCAGGCCCCCGTTGTGTAGCGGCCTAGCACGCCGCCCTCTCACGGCGGTAGCGCCGGTTCGAATCCGGTCGGGGGTACCAACCACCAAGGGCCCTGATCTCCGCGGAGATCAGGGCCCTTTCGGCGTTGTTGGGCGACTACCCCCGCGAGGCGGTGAAGGTCACCGACGAGGTCAGGCCGTCGTCCTTCGACTTGCCGCCGCAGGAGAAGGCCGTGCCCTTGTTGCAGGCATAGCTGATGCCGACGTTCGAGAGCGTGACGTCGATGTAGTCGACGGCGTCGAAGTCGTAGGGCAGCGTCACGGAGGCGTCACCGGCGCTGTCGAGCTGCACCTTGAACTGCTCGGCCGGGCCGTCGGCGACGGGGCTGACGTTGATGACCGCTGCCGAGCCGCGGGCGAGCGCGGGCATGTCGAGGTCGATCGTGACCTCCCAGCCGCCGGTCATCGCGGAGGTCGGGTAGGTCTGCAGCGTGCCGCTCGCCAGGTGCTTGAGCGACACGTCGAAGGAGCGCGTGGGCTTGCTCGGGCTGAGCACCGCCACCTGCGCCACCGGGGCGGTCGGGTACCTCAGGGCCGCACCCTCCTCGTAGGTGGTGCCCGGGTGACGGTTGCCGGCGGCGTACGCCGCGAAGACGTCGGTCAGCGTGGTGCCGCGGGCGGCGACGGCGTCGGAGATCGCGTCGATGGAGTACTCGTCCGGCTCGCCGGGGTTGGCGTCGGCCAGCTCCCAGGCCTCGCGCACGATCGAGGGCAGCTCCCCGGTCACGTCCGGGAACTGCTCGGACAGGAAGCGGAAGAAGATCCACTGCCCGTAGTGCCAGCTGCCACCGAAGCGGTCCATGCTCGCACCCGGCTTCTCGAGCTGGCTGGAGCGGAGGTACTGCACGTTGTCGTCGACGTCGGGGTAGAGCTCGTCCTCGACCCACGCGGCGGTCGCCTCGAGGAACCACGGGTCCTCGTTGTAGTCGTAGGCGAACTGCACGGCGTGGAAGTACTCGTGGGCAGCGGTGACCTGGAGGTTCTCGATGGGGGAGTTCGTCGGGAACTCGCGGCTGGAGAAGTCGTTGTCGAAGGCGCAGTACGCCGGCGCGACGGCGCGTCGCGCGCGACCGTCGGTCGTGCAGTAGCCGTAGACGCCCTGGCCACCGAGGTTGAGCAGGTAGACGTCGAGCAGCGCCGAGCCGCCCTTGGAGCCGTCGGCGAGCGGGGTGCGGTAGCCCGCGGTCGCGAACGAGTCGCGCACGTGCTCGGTGATGTCCAGGACGCTGTCGACGTAGTCGGGCAGGCCGTTGCCGTCGTTGTCGCGCGGGTTGACCTTGTCGCTGCCGCTGGTCGTCCAGTGCACGCAGACGGTGGTGCACTCGACCTTGTTGGCGGAAGGTCGCTTGAAGTAGGCGTCGGCGCGGGCACGGTCGGCGCCGGTGAGCTCGCTGCGCAGGGTCGCGAGTCGGCGCAGCGCGAGTGTCGCGTCACGACCGCGGGCCGGGGCAGCCGTCATGCGGGCACGGGTGCTGCGTACGCCGAGCAGGGAGTCGACGCGCGCGAGCGCACGCTCGGCGCGAGCGTGGCCGCCGCCCGCCGACGGGGCGGTCGGCGAGGCGGACGACGTGGCCGGGCTCGCCTGGCTCACCCCGGGGGCGAGCAGGGACGTGGCGGTGAGCGCCAGTCCGAGGGCGACACCCAGCAGTCGGTTCGATGACACGTGGTCTCCTGACGCGGAAGGTTCGGAGACGCCATTCAACTCGGTGGTGCCTGATCCGGATACCCCGACTCGGGATCTCGATACCCTCGCTAGTCGATCAGCGGGGTGGTTCGTTGGTCGAGTGCCGCCGAGCGCTAGCGAGGTGGTGTATCGAGACCGGCACGGCTGTTCGGTCGTGGGATCTCGATACGCTCGCTGGCGCTCGCTACTCGATCAACGAGGTGGTTCGCGATCAGCGGGGTGGTTCGTTGGTCGAGTGCCGCCGAGCGCTAGCGAGGTGGTGTATCGAGACCCGCGCAGGTGTTCGGTCGCGGAATCTCGATACGCTCGCTGGCGCTCGCTACTCGATCAACGAGGTGGGGGCGGGATCTCGATACGCTCGCTGGCGCTCGCTACTCGATCAACGAGATGGTTCGCGGCCCC
>WLIH01000467.1 GCA_009702305.1 Actinomycetota bacterium
ACCTCGACGTGGTGCCACGTGGAGCCCGGCACCTCGATGTCGGGGTGGGCGTCGACCTCGTGCGTCTCACGCAGGTCGTAGACCGCGGTGATGCCCAGGCTGCCGAGCGCGTGGGCGTCGGCATCGGTCAGCTGCAGCTCGTTGGAGCGGAAGAGCACCCCGGTGCGCAGCCGACGCCCGTCGGTCGTGGGATAGCCGTCGCCCGCGACATCGCGGAAGTTGTCGGCCGACGCGAGTCGGGTCAGCTCGCTGCCCAGGTCGTCGGTCTCGGCGGGAGAGGTGCTCACCCGACCAGCCTAGTTGACACGCGTCAGCGGGTGCCGTGGCCCGTCGCGACGGTGCGCCGTCGGCCTGCACATCTGCGACGGCTCACGCGGGGAGCTCTCCGGGGGCGGCGCGGCGCAGGATGATCCGGGTCCACGCCCCGAGGTAGATCCGGTCGTCGGGGCCGACCTCCTGCTTCTGGCCGGGGACGACCGGCACGGTCGGCAGCGCGCCGACCGAGCTGCCGACGTACGTGCCGTTGGACGAGCCGAGGTCCTCGACCCACCAGCGGGTGCCGTCGGTGGTCAGCTGGGCGTGGCGTCGGCTGATGCCGTTGTCGGAGGCGAGATCGATGTCGGGAGAGATGTTGCGACTGCGCGAGGCGCGCCCGATCAGCACCGACGTCGTCGCCAGCTGGACGACGGTCGGCAGGCCCGGCGAGGGCAGGGGGTCGGTGCTCTCCTGGTCGGCGTACCAGTCGGGATCGACCCAGACCTCCGCCACCCACCCCTCGAGAGCGGGGGCCAGGGACGCCGACGCGGCGACGGGGCCCGGCGCCGGCACCGGGTCGCGGCGGGGCATCGTGCCGGTCGTGAAGTCGTAGCCGCAGGCCTCGCAGAAGAGGGCGTCGGCCACGTTGGGCGCCTGGCAGGCCGGGCAGGTCGTCGCGACCGGTGACGGCGGCGGCGTCGGCACGGCAGCGGACCCGCCGGCAGGCATCGCGACGCCGCAGACGTCGCAGTAGTCGGTGGCCGTGGTCGGGTGGCCCGCCGGGCAGGTCACTTCTTGATCCGGGTGGTCTTGGTCGAGGCCGTGTCGAGCGCCATCTCGTCGGCCTTGGCGACCGCGGCCTTGAGCCGGACGGTGCCCTCCTTCTCGTCCTGCACGTCGACGACCTTGCGCAGCTTGGAGGTGGCCTCCTCGTTGCCGGTCTCGGCGGCGAGCTGGACGGCTCGCCCGAGCTTGGTCGTGGCGGTCGCCTCGTCCCCTGCAGCCTTGGCGGCCAGACCCTCCTGGATCATCGACGCCAGCTCGGCCTGGCCCGTGTAGTGCGCCACCTGCTGGTCGATGCGCGCGGTCAACTCCGAGTTGTCCGACCAGGTGGCCTTGACCAGGCCCTGGGCGGCGACGTCGTCGCCGATCGCGAGCTGCACCCGGGCCGCCAGCTGCTCCTGCCCGACCGCCCGCGCCGCGACGCGTACGGCGACGTGGTAATCGCGCGACTCGTCGGCCCAGGCCCCGGTGGGGTAGCCGCCGGTCAGCGGGTTGACCTCGATCCGCCGGTCGGTGAGGTCCTCGACCGTGGGCGAGACCTGCCGGACGAAGAGCACCTGCGAGCCCTGCGGCGCCCAGACCCGCAGCTGGGCGTCGGCGACGCCGCGCGACATCGCCTGGCGCATCAGCGCCTCGAACTGCTCCCGCATCAGGGCGGGCTCCGGGATGATGTCGACCGTGCCGAGCAGGGCCTGGGCGATGCGGCGGACCTCGTCGACCTTCCAGTCCGTGCCGGCGCCGCGGCAGTCGCACTGGAAGACCCCGGTGGCGCGCGCGATCGCCGCGTCGAGGACGCCCGGGGCCTCGCCGTTCTCGCCGTCGGTCAGCAGGATCGCGTGGCGCTGGGTCACCTCGGGCACCGAGCCGAAGAGCACTCCGGCCAGGTCGAGCCATGCTCCGATGGCCGTGCCGCCGCCGGAGCGGAACTGGTCGATCGCCGCGGACGCCCGACGCCGCTGGTCCTCGTCCATCCGCACGAGACCCGGGCCGGAGGTGACCTGGGGATAGGCGAGGTAGGCCTTGTCGGTGCCACCGACGACGGCGAACCAGGTGCCGTCGACGATCTCGGCGAGCGCCGCCTGGGCGGCGCGCTTGGCGCCGGCCATCGTGGCGCTGCCCATCGACCCGGAGGTGTCCACGATGATGATCTCGCCGGCCGCGCCGGCGCCGGTCTGACCGGCCGTGCCGGCACGCGAGCAGGTGACGGTCACGATCGCGTTGACGTCGGTCCCGCCGTCGGGCAGGAACTCGTTCTGGTAGACGGCGGCGGTGAACTCAGCCATCGGACTCCCTCGTGATCTCGGGTACGGCGGGTGCAGGGTCAGTCTGCCCGGTCGGTCCGGTCTCGGTGCCGGTCGCCGGGCCGGTCGCCGGACCGGCCTCGACGCGGGCCAGGGCCACGGTGATGTTGTCCTGCCCCCCGCTGGCGTTGGCGAAGCCCACCAGGGCCAGCGCGAGCGCCGCCGGGGTGGTGGCGGGCGCGGCAGCGACCTGGGCGGCGAGCTGGGCGGGCTCGGAGGCGTAGTTCCACAAGCCGTCGGAGCAGGCGAGCACCCAGCCGGGTCCGACGACGTCCAGCTCTGCGACCCGGGGGATCAGGTCGGGAGCGTCGCGGCCGAGCCACTTCGTGATGGCGTGGGCCTGGGGCGAGGTCTCGGCCACGGCCCGGGGCACCCCGGCGTCGATCTGCTGCTGGGCGGCGGAGTCGTCGATGGTGAGCAGTCGGCCCTCGCCGGCGTCCGGCAGCCAGTAGACGCGCGAGTCGCCGACGTTGCCCACGGTGAGGTGACCGGCCTCGAGCACCGCGACGGCGAAGGTGGCCGACGCGGGGTTGGTGGAGTCGGCCGCCGTGGCGGCGACGACGGCGTCGTTGGCGATCCGGACGGTGTCGGTGAGTGCCTTGGTGGCCGCTGCGGTGCGTCCCTCCGGTGTGCCGACGCCGCGCGGCAGGGGCGCCCGGAGCGCATCGCGAGCGGCGCGCGCACCGGCGAGGGAGGCGACGTCGGAGTCCTGGGACGAGGAGACGCCGTCGAGCACGACCAGGA
>WLIH01000468.1 GCA_009702305.1 Actinomycetota bacterium
CAATGCCGAACAGCTCGTGATCGTGACGGCCCTGGCCGACCCGGAGCCACAGCCGCGGCTGCTGGACCGGGCGCTCGTCGCGGCGTTCGTCGCCGGCATGCAGCCCATCCTGTGCCTGACCAAGTCCGACCTGGCCGACCCCGAGAGCTTGCTGTCCACCTACCGCTCCCTGGGGGTGCCGTGGGTGGTCACACAGCGCGGGGGCGACCTGGACGTGGTGCGCGAGCGGCTGCGCGGTCGCACCAGCGTGCTGATCGGCTCGAGCGGAGTCGGCAAGTCCACCCTGGTCAACGCGCTCGTGCCCGACGCCCACCGCGACGTCGGGGTGGTCAACACCGTCACCGGCCGCGGCCGGCACACCTCCACCTCGGCGTACATGCTCGCGCTGCCCGACGGCGACGGCTGGATCATCGACACCCCCGGCATCCGCTCGTTCGGACTCGCGCACGTGCTGCCCGAGCACCTCATCGAGGCCTTCCCGGACCTCGACGAGATGACCGAGGACTGCCCGCGCGGCTGCACCCACGGCACCGACGAGCCCGAGTGCGGGCTGGACGAGGCGCTGCTGGCCGGCCAGGTCGACCCCGACCGGGTCAGCTCCTTCCGGCGCCTGCTCACCGCCCGGAGCGAGTCGGCGTACTGATCGGGGTCCCGACACGCGTCTCACCTAAGGTGAGCCCGTGGCTACCGGCACTCCTGACTACACCGACGACCTGCGACTGGCGCACGTGCTGGCCGACGACGCCGACTCCCTCTCCACCGCCCGCTTCAAGGCGCTCGACCTGCACGTGATGAGCAAGCCCGACCTCACACCGGTGACCGACGCCGACCAGGCCGTCGAGGAGAGCATCCGGCGCACGCTTGGCCGGGTCCGCTCCCGCGACGCGATCACCGGCGAGGAGCAGGGCACGTCGGGCCACAGCCAGCGGCGTTGGATCATCGACCCGATCGACGGCACCAAGAACTTCGTGCGCGGCGTGCCGGTCTGGGCGACGCTGATCTCGCTCGTCGTCGACGACGAGGTCGTCGTCGGTGTCGTGTCGGCACCGATGCTGCAGCGTCGGTGGTGGGCCTCGAAGGGTCACGGCGCCTGGACCGGTCGCTCGCTGATGAAGTCGACGCGCTGCGAGGTCTCCGACGTACGCCGACTGGAGGACGCCTCCTTGTCGTACTCCTCGATCTCCGGCTGGGACGAGCGTGACCGCCTCGACGACGTCGTGGCGCTGATGCGGCGCTGCTGGCGCACCCGGGCCTACGGCGACTTCTGGTCCTACATGCTGCTCGCGGAGGGCGCCGTCGACATCGCCGCCGAGCCGTCGCTGGAGGTCTACGACATGGCCGCGCTCGACGTCATCGTCCGCGAGGCGGGCGGGCGCTTCACCTCTCTCGACGGGACCGACGGACCCTTCGGCGGCAACGCGCTCGCCACCAACGGCCACCTGCACGAGGCGGCGCTGTCCTTCCTCGGCGCGCTGCCCGACGACCCCGAGGACCGCGACCCCGACTGGCCGCGCACCGGTCCGGGCAGCGTCTCCGACCTGCGCGACCACCGGCTGCGCGACTGAGCCCCCGCCGCGGGTGCGGCACCCACCTCCTTACGCGTGACGCGGATCACTTGTACGGTCGTGGTCCCACCCGCCGACCGGAGGAGCAGTCGTTGAACATCGCCGAGGTCATCGCCGCCAAGTCCGCACCCGACGTGATCACGATCGAGCCGGAGGCAGGCGTGCGAGAGCTGCTCGCCCTGCTGGCCGAGCACAACGTCGGCGCCCTGATCGTGAGTGCCGACGGCGAGCACATCGCCGGCATCGTCAGCGAGCGCGACATCGTGCGTCACCTGCACCGCGACGGCACGGTGGTCAACAACACCGTCTCGGCGATCATGACCGCGGTCGTCGAGACCTGCTCGCCGCAGACCGGGCTCGACGAGCTCATGACGACGATGACCGAGCGGCGCATCCGGCACGTGCCGGTCGTCGACGACGGTGTGCTCGTCGGGGTCGTCAGCATCGGCGACGTGGTCAAGCACCGGATGGGGCAGCTGGAGTTCGAGCGCGACCAGCTCGACTCCTACGTGCACCAGACCTGAGGATCAGTCCAGCGCCCGGAAGGCGTCGGGCCGGTGCAGGATCGTGAAGCGCGAGGCCGGCCAGACCCGGGCGAAGACCTTGCCGACCACCTTGTCGACGGGCACGTAGGCGTCGCCCGGGCTGCAGCCCGTCTTGGGCTTGCGGCACAGGTGGTAGCTGGAGTCGGCCGAGTCGTCGCGGTGGTCTCCGAGCACGAAGAGCTCGCCGTCCGGCACCGGCCCGGCCTCCCAGCGGCACCCGATCATCGAGGCCTGGCACGCCCCGCTGGTGAGGATGAAGTCGCTCGAGTCGAGCGGGACGCCGTTGACCAGCACCCGGCCCTGCTCGTCGCAGCACTTGATGACGTCGCCGGCGACGCCGATGACGCGCTTCACCAGGTGCCCGCCGCTGGGGTAGAGACCGATGCGGCTCATGGTGCGGGTCAGCACATTGCCGGGCCCGACCTCCTCGGACGGCGAGAGCCAGTTGGCGGGGTCCTCGAAGACGATGATGTCGCCGCGCTCGGGGCTGCCGTCGCCCCAGTAGGACACCTTCTGGACCAGGATCCGGTCGTTGATCTCCAGGCCCGGCTCCATCGAGCCGCTGGGGATGTAGAAGGCCTGCACGAAGAAGGTCTTCACCACCATCGCGAGCACGACGGCGAGCACGAGCAGCAGGATCGACTCCTGCCAGACCGGGATCCGGTGCGCCGGGGCGGCCGGAGCGGCGGCCCCGCTCTCGACGGAGCGCTCGACGGGGCTCTCGGCCGAGCTCTCCGTGGGGCTCTCGGCGGATCCCTGGGCGTCGCTGTCGGACACTGACGCCCCTCCCCCTCGCTCGAGCCGGACCGATCCGGCTGCCCCGGAGACCCTACCCGCCGCCTGGTGCGTCCCCTCGCCCGCACGGCGTCCCGGCCGCCGGCGGCAGTAGGCTCGCGCCATGGACAAGCCTGAGATCGACTTCTTCGACCCCGAGCCCCCCAGCGACCTCGTCGTGACCGACCTGACG
>WLIH01000469.1 GCA_009702305.1 Actinomycetota bacterium
GAAGAGCACGGCGCCGATCGGGTTGAAGAGCCGGTGGAAGAGCAGCGCGGCAGCCGTGACCGCGCCGACGCTCACGGCGTCGTCGCGCACCAGCACGAAGCCGGTCACCAGGATCAGCAGCAGGCCGATCAGCTCGGCGCGGTTGCCGCGCGCGGTGAAGCGGGTCAGCAGGGCGAAGACGTCGATGGAGATCTGCGCCGAGCGCCACGAGGACTCGGCGACCCGCTCCTGGTGCGCGCGCGCGAGGCCGAATGCTCGCAGGGTGCGGCTGCCGTGCACCCCGGTCAGCAGGTCCTCGGCTCGCTGGCCGTTGGCCTCGCGCTCGCGGCGATAGCTCGGGCCGGACCGAGGGAGATACCACCTCAGACCCAGCACGTAGAACGGCACCGCGCCCAGACCGGCGAGGCCCAGGCGCCAGTCGATGACGAAGAGTCCCGCTGCGGTGAACGCGATCGCGACCACCGAGTTGACCATCAGCGGCACCACCTCGGTGATCGACTCGGCGATGAGGCGTACGTCGTCGCCCACCCGCGAGAGCAGGTCGCCGGAGCCGGCCGCCTCGAGGCGGGCCGCGTCCAGACCCACGGCGCGGTCGAGCGCCTGCTCGCGCAGCTCGGCGAGCGCGGGCTCCGCTCCCCTGGCCAGCAGGCCGATCGACAGCGTCGTCGCGGCCGCCACCACGACGGCGGCTGCCAGGATCCACAGCGCCGGCACGACCACATCGCGGGGCGTGCCCCCGCCGTCGACCGCGTCGACGATCCGCCCGAGCATCCACGGCGCCACCAGTCCGGCGGCGCCGTTGACGGCGAACGCCGCTGCGGCCGCGAGCATCGCCGCGCGACGGCGGCCCAGCACGGCCCCGGTGAGTCGCAGCGCGTCGCGGGACGAGGCGATCGGCAGCAGCTGCGGCGAGGTCATCGCAGCACCGCTTCGCGGTAGGCGGAGGAGCCGAGGTCGGCGACCAAGGCGTGGTGGGTGCCGACGGCGACCGCGACCCCGGCGCGCACGTGCACCACCTCGTCGGCGACCACGAGCAGCGCAGGACTGCTGGTGAGCACCAGTGTCGTACGGCGATCGGTGCCGTGCCGCAGGTCGCGCAGTGCCCGGGCGATGCGGTGCTCGGTGACCGCGTCGACCGCGGTCGTCGGGTCGTGCAGCACCAGCACGGGCGGGTCGGCCGCCAGTGCGCGGGCCAGGCCCAGGCGCTGCCGCTGACCACCGGAGAGACTGGTGCCGCCCACGCGCACCTGGGTGCGGAGGCCGTCGGCGGAGTGCTCGGCGACGTCGTCGACCGCCGAGGCCGCGACCACGGTCGCGAGCCTCGCCTCGCTCAGGGCGCCGGCCGGGTCGACGTTGGAGAGCAGGGTGCCCTCGAAGAGGTCGACGTGGTGGTCGGCCACCACTAGGAGCGATCGTGCGTGGTCGACACCCAGGTCGGTCAGGACGGCGCCGGACAGCTCGACGCGCCCGCGCTCGGGCACCGCCTCGCCGCGCAGCAGGGTGACGATCTCCTGCGCCTCGGCCGGGTCTTCGACGACCAGTGCGACGAGGCGACCGGGGGCGATCGAGACGCTCAGTCCGCGCAGCGGACCGCTGACGACGTCGCTCAGCGCCAGCGACGCCGCGGCGCCGGCGGCCTGGTCGCCCTCCAGCACCAGCGGCGGGGAGGCCAGGAAGTCGACGATCCGCTGCGCCGAGGCTCGCGACTGGGCCACCTGGGCGACGAGGTAGGACAGCAGCGCGATCGGCTCCGCGACGAACTGCGCCAGGCCGACCACCGCGATCAGCTCCCCGATGCTGAGCTGGCCGTCGATGGCCAGCAGACCGGCGAGCAGGGCGACCGCGGCAAGGAAGAGTCCGCTCAGCCCGGCGGTCAGACCGTGCAGCACGCCCTCCCAGCGCGACGCGGCCACGGCGTCGTCGACCGCACGGCGACTCACCTCGCGGTAGCGCTCCAGCGCGATCGTCTCCGCGCCGATGCCCTTGAGCGGCCGCAGGCCACGGACCAGATCGGTGGCGACGCCGGTCGCCCTGCCGATGCTCTCCTGGCGGGCCTCGCTGCGGCGGGCCAGTCGCGGCGAGAGCGCCTGGGTGAGGGCGAGCACCAGCGGCACCCCGACGAGCACGACCAGGGCGATCCGCACGTCGATGGTGGCCAGCGCGACGGCGCTGACGCTGAGACCGACCAGGGCGCCCGCGGTCATCGTGAGCTGGCGGATGACGACGCCGACCATGTCGGCGTCGGCCGTCGCGATCGTCAACACGTCGCCCGGCAGCCGGTCGGTGCGCGCACCGCGGGGGTCGAGCACGTGCGCCGAGACCTCCGTGCGCAGGGCGTGCGTCTCCTCCTGC
Source organism: Actinomycetota bacterium (assembly GCA_009702305.1). Lineage (GTDB taxonomy): Bacteria > Actinomycetota > Actinomycetes > Propionibacteriales > Nocardioidaceae > Nocardioides. Next base: position 2,353 of record WLIH01000469.1, read on the forward strand.
AGCGCGCGGAAGCCGATGCGCGCGCCGTACCGGTAGGAGTAGCTGAGCACCGCGAAGAGCAGGCACAGCGCCGATGCCCACCCCAGCAGACGCGAGGTGTCGCCGGAAGCGACCGCCTGGTCGATGACGATGCCGATCAGCACCGGCACCAGTGACTCGCACACCTGCCACGAGGTCATCAGGGCCGACGACGCGAGCACGGCCCCGCGGTGACGGCCGATCGCCCGGCGCAGCAGCGCGGTGGCCGTCGTGGGGGGCGCGGACATGGCTCGAGGTTAGCCTGCCCTAAGTTTGCAGTCCGGAGACGGGTCGCCGGTCACCGGCTCAACCAACGGGGAGCCCGTTGGTTGAGCCGGTGCGGGTCAGCGGACCGGCAGCTTGACCTTCGAGCCGCTGGTGACCGTGTCGCCGCCGTAGACGAGGGTGACCTTCTTGCCCGCCGCGGAGCGCGGGAGGGCGAACTTCGCCGTGCCCGCGTCGTTGAGGGACTTCGTGCCGATCGTCTTCGAGCCGAGCTTGGCGGTGACCTTGCCGGCGCCGGGCAGACCGATCTGGCGCACGACGGAGGCCGTGGCCGTGAACTTCTTGCCCGCCTTCTTGACAGCGCCGCTGATCGCGGACGTCTGCTTGATCACCGTCAGGCTGCCGATGACCGGGTTCGAGGCCGGGTCGAGCACGCACTCGAAGCCACCGAGCGGGGTCGCGAGCAGCGGGGTGAAGGTGA
>WLIH01000047.1 GCA_009702305.1 Actinomycetota bacterium
CGTCCAGCGCCACGGTCGATGCGGTGATGTCGGGCGAGACGACCGGTGTCGTGCGCGGCACGGTCACCGACGCCGCGGGACCGGTCGCCGGCGTCTGCGTCTACCTCTACACGAGCCCGGCCGGGCCGGCGTCGTACGGCACCTGTTCGCAGGCTGACGGCAGCTGGTACCTCGCCGGGGTGGAGCCCGGCACGGCCTACCGAGTCGGGTTCGCAGACCCGACGGGCCGATTCGTGACCCAGTGGTGGTCCGGCGCGCCGGGCGGCGCGCCCACCTATGCGGGCGGGCTGGCGATCGGTGCCGTCACGGCCGGCGGTGATCTCTCGGGCATCGACGCCCGGATGGAGGACGTCTCCTGACCGCGTGGTCAGGGGCATGAAGAAGGACGGCCCGTCCGGATCCCATCCGGACGGGCCGTCCTCGTCTCCGAGCCGACGGCGGTGGTCTGCCTTCTCGACACGAGCCGTTCGCCCGCGCCCCAGACGATCGGGCGCGGGCGCTCCGCCCTGTGGCCATCCCCCCGAAAGGCTTCCCCCATGCCGGTCTCGCCGACCACCACGCCCGTCGACGTCCCCGTCCCGAGCACCCTTCGTGCGCGTCTTCGCCATGTCGCTGTGGGGGTCCTGTCGGCCTTCGTCGTGCTCGCCGGCGTCGCCTACGTCGTGGCGCCGAGCAACCCGACCCTCGACTTCACCGTCCGCGAGCTCGACCGTGCCCCGGGCTACGAGCACGATCTCGTCGCGGAGTACACGCTGGTCTCGGCCTCCACGGCCGCCAGGGACCGCTTCGAGCAGACCTTCTACGGCGAGATCTCCTCGCCCTCCGGAGTGCCGATCGAGAACGTCCGCCTGATCATCTCCGGTGCGACCGAACGGCTGGCCGACGAGGGTGCGACCTTCCGGCTGCGAGGCACCGGCACCTACCGGGCAGTCGCCCGGCTACGTCCAGGACGCTACGACGTCGCGATCGTGCTCGTCGCGGACGGTGTCCGCCGCCGCGCTGAGAAGGAGATCCGGCTGCGCGACGGGCTGGCCTACGACGCGTCGGTCAAGGTGCGCGAGAGTGGCATCGTCACGATGCTCCCGATCTCGAGCTACTGATGGCAGCCGCTCCCACGCTGCCTCGTGTCGCGGTCGTGATCGGCACCCGCCCCGAGGCGATCAAGCTCGCCCCACTCGTGAGTGCCCTGCGTGCCTCGAGACGTTACGAACCGGTCGTGATCTCGACCGGGCAGCACCGCGAGCTGCTCGATCAGCTGCTCGGCGTCTTCGAGCTGCAACCCGACCTCGACCTCGATCTGATGGTCGCCGGCCAGGGTCTGAGCGACCTGGCGGGGCGTGCGGTCCAACGCATCGGTGCCGCTCTCACGGACCTCGCGATCGACCTGGTGGTCGTCCAGGGAGACACCACCACCACGCTCGCCGGTGCCCTCGCCGGCTTCTACCAGCGGATCCCCGTGGTCCATGTCGAGGCCGGACTGAGGACCTTCGACCGCTACTCGCCCTATCCCGAGGAGGTCAACCGTCGACTGGTCAGCCAGCTCGCCGACCTGCACCTCGCACCGACGCGGCAGGCGGCTGATCGACTGCTGATGGAGGGCGTGCCTGCCGACGCGGTGCACGTCACCGGCAACACGGTCGTCGACGCTCTCTTCTCGACGCTGGCGCGGCGCCTGCCGTACTCCGGCGCCGAGGCGCGCCGGTTGAGTGAGATCGACGCGAGCGCGGATCGGGTCCTGCTGGTCACCGCCCATCGACGCGAGTCATGGGGCAGTGGGATGGCGGCCATCGCCGACGCGGTCGCGGCTCTGCTCGCCGACCACCCCGATCTGGTCGCGGTGTTCCCCCTGCACCCCAATCCTCTCGTGCGCGACACCGTCGTGCCGCGGCTCGCGGGCTGCGCCAACGCCGTGCTCACCGAACCTCTCCAGTACGCCGACTTCGTCCGTCTCCTCGGCCGTGCCGACCTGGTGCTCACCGACAGCGGCGGGGTCCAGGAGGAGGCCTGCTCGCTGGGCAAGCCCACCCTGGTCGCCCGGGACACGACCGAACGTCCCGAGGGGGCGGAGGCGGGCGGACTGCGGCTGGTCGGGACCGACACCGCCACGATCGTCAGCCAGGCGGCCCTCCTCCTGCGCGACCCCGCGGCGTACGAGCAGCTCGTCTGCCGCTCGTTGCCCTTCGGTGACGGAAGCGCCAGCGCGCGCATCGTCGCAGCGATCGACGCTCTGGCGCAGACCGCCGCGCGCGCGCCTCACAACCTCGTGGGCGCTTGACATCCTCTCTCGAACGGATCCCATGTCTCTCCCAGCCCTCACCCGGTCCTTGGCTGCCCGCGCGCTCCTCGGGGCCCTGATCGGGCCGCTCGTGCTCGGCGCCTGCTCCGGGGAGTCCGTCCCTGACGCGTCCCCGACGCAGGGAACGTCGGTGACCGCGGCAGACCCGAGCCCCGACACCGCGGCCACGCCCGGTGACGCAGCGACGATCGACCCGAACTCGCCCTTCGTCGTCGCGGCGAGCGCCGTCGCGACTCGCAGCCGCGATCAGGTCCTACTGCTGCACGCGATGTCCCTCGCGACGACCGGCTCAGGTGACCTGCCGCGCGACCAGATCCCCGGCCTGGCCCGCCGGGCCAGCGCGGACCTCGCCGACCAGATCGCCGACTGCACGGTGCTCACCCCGCCTGAAGGCAGCCCGGCGGCCGCCCTGGCCGCGGCGCTCAGCGACTACCGCGGGCTCGCCCGCGAGCTCGCGCGCTGGCAGCCAGCCGACGGGGCCCTCCCGCCGGCGTACTTCGATCGGCTCGCCACCACCGACCGTCGCTGGCAGATCGCCCTCCGCGACCTCGGGGACCTCGCCGGGACCGATCTCCTTGCCGGCCTGCCCGAGCTCGTGATGCCCGCATGAGGATCGACCTGACCCTCATCAGCTGGGTGATCGCGCTGATCGTCGGGTACTACGTGGCGCTCTTCCTTGTCAGCCTGGCGCGTCGTCGGCCGCCGGTCGGCGGTGCCGCGCCGCTCATGGTGGTGCTCGTGCCGGCTCGCAACGAGGAGCTGGTGCTCGACGAGACGCTGCGTTCGCTCACCGGGCTTGCCTACGACGGCGAGCACCGGGTGCTCGTCGTCGACGACGCCTCCACCGACGCCACCGCCGAGATCGTGGGTCGCTGGTCGGCGCTGGACTGGCGGATCCGGGCCAGCCACCGGGTCCTTCCCGAGGCGGCCCAGGGCAAGAGCGAGGTGCTCAACCACGCCCACCACTTGGTGGTGGGCTGGCATCGCGAGGACGACCCCTGGCTGGGCGGGCGTGGACCCGAGGACGTGGTCCTGGTGATCGTCGACGCCGATGGCCAGCTGGAGCGGCACGCCCTGCAGCGGGTGGCGCCCTACTTCACCGATCCGGCGGTCGGCTCGGTCCAGATCGGCGTCCGGATCGCAAACGCCCGCGACAACGCGCTGGCGCGGATGCAGGACATCGAGTTCGTCGGCTTCAGCTGGCTGGTGCAGATCGCTCGGGACTGGATCGGCTCGTCGGGGCTGGGTGGCAACGGCCAGTTCACCCGGCTGTCCGCGCTGATGACCCTGCCCGGCGACCCGTGGCGGCGCGGTGCTCTGACCGAGGACCTCGACCTCGGCCTGCGCCTGGTCGCCGACGGCTGGCGCACCCGCTTCTGTCACGTGACCTATGTGGAGCAGCAGGGCCTCAGCGCCTGGAAGCCCTTGTTGCGCCAACGCACGCGCTGGATCCAGGGCCACTACCAGTGCTGGCGGCACCTCGGCGCGTTGGCGACGTCGCGTCGGGCTCCGCTCGTCGCGCGACTCGACCTGATGCTCTACCTGGTGCTGGTCGTGACCGTGCTCCTGGACTCGTTCACCGTGGTCGTCGGTCTGCTGGGCGTCGTCGGCCTCGTCGAGGTGACCAACGACCTGCTGCTCGTCGTCCCGTACGGCGAGCCGCGGCGGCTGGCCAGCCTGACCATGTCGGTGCTGCCCGTGGTGATCTTCCTGGGCACCTACCAACGCCACAGCGCGCACCCCTTCCGGTGGCACCAGCTGCCGGCCGCCGCCCTGGCGTTCACCTGCTACGGCTACGTGTGGCTGTGGGTCTCGATGCGGGCGTTGGCCAACCTCGCCCTGCGTCGCAACGCCTGGGTCAAGACGCCGCGCCTCGGCCAGCAGGCCGCCCTGGCCGACTAGTCGCCCCGGGTTGCCAGCCGAGACGCGCACCTGCCGTTCACCTCGATACGCCACGGTGACGGCGTGATCGACGACCATCAGGGCTCGCCGCTGCTGCGCGGCGCCCTCGCGCCGCCGGCTCGCACGCTGGTCGACATCTTCCGCACCACCGTCCAGCTCGGTGCCGACGAGCCGGCGATCGACGCGGGCACGGGTGTGCTGACCTACGCCGGGGCCGAGGAAGCCGCCGACGCGCTGGCCGACGAGCTCAACGCACTCGGCATCGGGCGCGGCGACAAGGTGGGTGTGCGGGTGCGCTCGGGCACCACCGATCTCTACGTCGCCATCCTCGGCGTGCTGGTGGCCGGGGCGGCCTACGTGCCCGTCGACGCCGACGACCCCGACGAGCGGGCCCGTCTCGTCTTCGACGAGGCCGACGTCGCTGCGGTGATCGGCGACCAATTGCTGGTCGCGCCCCGGGTGGCGCGGGAGCCGCGCGAGCACGAGGAGCCGACTCCCGACGACGACGCCTGGGTGATCTTCACGTCCGGCTCCACGGGTAAGCCCAAGGGTGTCGCCGTCACGCACCGCAGCGCGGCGGCGTTCGTCGACGCCGAGGCGCGGCTCTTCGTCCAGGCCGAGCCGATCGGGGTGGGCGATCGGGTGATGGCGGGGCTGTCGGTGGCCTTCGACGCGTCGTGCGAGGAGATGTGGCTGGCGTGGCGCTACGGCGCCTGCCTGGTGCCGGCGCCGCGTGCCCTGGTCCGCAGCGGCATCGACGTCGGCCCGTGGCTGGTGGCCAACGAGATCACCGTGGTCTCGACTGTGCCGACCCTCGTCGCGCTGTGGCCGATCGAGTCGCTGCAGCGGGTGCGGCTGCTGATCATGGGCGGCGAGGCCTGCCCGCCGGAGCTGGTCACGCGCCTGGTCGACCCGGGGCGCGAGGTCTGGAACACCTACGGACCCACCGAGGCGACCGTCGTCGCCTGCGGCACCGCGCTCGACGGGGTCGGGCCGGTGCGGATCGGCCTGCCGCTCGACGGCTGGGACCTCGCCGTCGTCGACGCCGCCGGAGCGCACGTCGCTCCCGGGGAGAGCGGCGAGCTGATCATCGGCGGGGTGGGTCTCGCGCGCTACCTCGACCCGGTCAAGGACGCCGAGATGTACGCCCCGATGCCCAGCCTCGGCTGGGAGCGGGCCTACCGCAGCGGCGACGTGGTGACCTTCGACCCCGACGGACTGCTGTTCTCGGGTCGGGCCGACGACCAGGTCAAGCTGGGCGGTCGGCGCATCGAGCTCGGTGAGATCGACAGCGCCCTCCTCGGCCTGCCCGGCGTCCTGAGCGCCGCGGCCGCGGTCCGGCGTACGGCGTCGGGCAACCAGCTGCTCGTCGGCTACGTCACGACCGACGCCGGCTACGACCCGGCACTGGCGATGACGCTGCTGCGCTCGGCCCTGCCGGCCTCGCTGGTGCCGCGGGTCGCTCCGGTCGACTCGTTGCCGACGCGCACCTCCGGCAAGGTCGACCGCGACGCCCTGCCCTGGCCGTTGCCGCTCGAGCGCGACGCCGTGACCCCGACCCTCAGCGGCACCGCGGCGTGGGTCGCGGAGCTCTGGCTCGACATCCTCGGCGCCGACGTCCGCAGCCCGGCCGACGACTTCTTCGACCTCGGTGGCGGCAGCCTAACCGCGGCCCAGCTCGTGTCGCGCCTGCGCCAGCGCTACCCGGAGGTGGCGGTGGGCGATGTCTACGAGCGGCCCCGCGTGGCCCAGCTGGCGGCGTACCTCGACGACATGGCGCAGGCCGGACCCGAGTCGAAGCGCCGGGTGTCGCCGACACCGCGCAAGACCCAGGCCGGTCAGGTCGTGGCGACCGTCGCCCTGCGCACCGCCGCCGCGCCGCGCTGGCTGACGTGGATCGGCCTCGGCAGCACCCTCCTGGCGACGGACGACGACCTGGCCTGGCTGCCGACCGCGCCGTGGCCGGCGCTGCTGCTCGCGTGGCTGCTATTCGTCAGCGCCCCCGGTCGGATGCTGCTGGCGGCCGGAGCGGCTCGGGTGCTGCTGCACGACCTCGACGGCGGGCAGCACCCGCGCGGGGGCAAAGTGCACCTGCGGTTGTGGTTCGCCGACCGGTTGGCCGACGAGCTCGGTGCGACCGGCCTCGCGGGCTCGGCCTGGATCACCTGGTACGCCCGGCTGCTGGGCGCGCGGATCGGGCGCGACGTCGACCTGCACAGCCTGCCGCCGGTGACCGGGATGCTGGTCCTGGGCCAGGGCTGCTCCATCGAGCCGGAGGTCGACCTCAAGGGCTACTGGGTCGACGGCGACGTCCTGCACGTCGGGGCGGTCCGAGTGCGGGCTCGCGCCCGGGTCGGCACCCGCAGCATGCTGCTGCCGGGCTCCGACGTCGGGGCCGACGCCGAGGTCGCCCCCGGCTCGGCGGTCTTCGGGACCGTGCCCGAGGGGGAGTTCTGGTCGGGATCCCCGGCGGTGCGGGTGGCTCAGACCGCCCGTGGACCGTGGTCCGAGCGACCCCCGGGCGGCCGGGCGTGGCTGGTCGCGTATGCCGCCGTCGCCGCCACGCTGGCCGCGATCCCGGTGCTCGCCGTCCTGGCCGGGGTGGCCGTCCCGCTGCTGGTCGGGGTGCGTCCCGACGACCTCGGCGACGCGGTCGGCCTCCTCCGGTGGCTGCCGCTCTCGGCCGTGATCGGGCTGACGACCGCGGCCGTGCTCGTCTGGGCCGTGGTCCGCGGCGCCGGCCGGATGATCCGACCGGGCGTGCACCCGGTGCGCAGCGGGGAGGCGCTCGCGATCTGGTCGACGCTGCGAGTGATGGACGAGGCCCGCACCTGGCTCTTCCCGCTCTACTCCTCCCAGCTGACCTCGACCTGGCTGCGGTTGCTCGGCGCGCGGATCGGCACCGAGGTCGAGGCGTCGACCGTGCTGATGCTGCCGAGCCTGACCCAGGTCAACGACCAGGCCTTCCTCGCCGACGACACCCTGATCGGCGGCTACGAGCTCGGCGGCGGACTGATGCGGGTCGAGCGGGTCAAGATCGGCAAGCGCGCCTTCGTCGGCAACTCCGGCATGGCCGCCCCGGGCCGCAAGGTGCCCAAGGCGTCATTGGTGGCGGTGCTCTCGGCAGCGCCACAACGCAAGAGCGCCCGCTCGGGCGAGTCCTGGTTGGGCAGCCCGCCCGCGCCGCTGCGGCGTACGGCGCAGGCCTCCGACGACTCGCGCACCTACGCACCTCCGACCCGGCTCAAGGTGGCGCGCTCGCTCGTCGAGCTCGCGCGCCTGGTGCCGGTCGTGCTCAGCCTCGCCCTGTCGCTGCTGGTCGTGGTCGCCTTGGTGGGACTGTGGTCCGGCCCGGGTCTGCTCGTCGCGCTGGTCGTGGCCGGGCCGCTCCTCTCCCTCGCGGGAGTCACCGCGGCCGCGGTGAGTGTGGCCGCGAAGTGGCTGCTGGTCGGCCGGATCCGGCCGGGCAACCACCCTCTGTGGAGCTCGTTCGTGTGGCGCAACGAGCTCGCGGACACGTTCGTCGAGGTGCTGGCCGCGCCGTGGTTCGCCCGCGGTGTCGCCGGCACGCCGCTGCTCAACCTGTGGCTGCGGGCGATGGGGGCCAGCGTCGGCCGTGGCGTCTGGTGCGAGACGTACTGGCTGCCCGAAGCCGATCTCGTGGTCCTCGGCGACGGTGCGACCGTCAACCAGGGCACCGTCGTGCAGACCCATCTCTTCCACGACCGCACGCTCAGCCTCGACACCGTCACCATGCGACGGGGCGCGACGCTCGGACCCAACAGCGTCATCCTGCCCGCAGCGACGCTGGGCGCCCACGCTACGGTCGGACCCGTGTCGTTGGTGATGAGGGGGGAGTCGGTGCCGGACAAGACCCGCTGGATCGGCAACCCCATCGGGGCCTGGGCCGAGGGTGAGGACGTGTGAGGCTGCCCGGCAGCCACTCGGACCTCCCGACCGGCGATCCCTACCTGCCCGGTCACGGCGACCGCTCCTGGAGCGCGCTGCACTACGACCTCGAGCTGCACTACGACCTCGAGCCCAATCGGCTCTCCGCCCAGGCGACCATCCGCTGCCGGGTCGAGGACGATGTCGAGCGGCTGGTGCTCGACCTCGCGCACCTGGAGGTCACCAAGGTGCTCGTCGACGGCAAGGCCCCGGCGAAGTACTCCCAGCGCGACCACCGCCTCGTCGTCCGGCTCCGCTCCGAGGTCCCCGCCGGGAGCGAGCTGACCCTCCAGGTCAAGTACGCCGGCAGCCCGCGCCCGCTCGTCGAGCGCCATCACGGCGACGCCGGCTGGGAGGAGCTCAGCGACGGCGTCATCGTCGCCGGGCAGCCCCACGGCGCGCCGACCTGGTTTCCGTGCAACGACCGGCCCGACGACAAGGCGGCCTACCGGATCGCGGTGACCACCCACCCCGACTACACGGTCGTCGCCAACGGCACCCTGACTCAGCGCCGCCGTCGGGGCAGCACCACCACGTGGGTGCACGAGCAGGACGAGCCGATGTCGACCTATCTCGCGACGGTCCAGATCGGGCGCTACGACGTCCGCGAGGGCGCCGGCTCGCCGCCGATCCGGTGTGTCGTGCCGACCGATGCGGGTGACGGTGTCGAGGCGGCGTTCGGCCGCCAGCCGGAGATGATGTCGGCGTTCGAGCGGCTCTTCGGGCCGTACCCCTTCCCGGCGTACGCCGTCGTGGTGACCGGCGACGACCTCGAGATCCCGCTGGAGTCGCAGAGCCTGTCGACCTTCGGGCGCAACTTCCTCACCGACGACTGGGACCACGTGCGGCTGGTCGCGCACGAGCTGGCGCACCAGTGGTTCGGCAACACCGTCACCCTGCGCGAGTGGCGCGACATCTGGCTGCACGAGGGCTTCGCCTGCTACGCCGAGTGGCTCTGGGCCGAGGTGTCGGGCGGCGACACCGCCGACACGTGGGCCCGCCGTCACCACGACCGGCTCGCCGGACTCAAGCAGGACCTGCTCCTCAGCGATCCCGGTCCGGAGCTGATGTTCGACGACCGCGTCTACAAGCGCGGCGCGCTGACCCTGCACGCCCTGCGGCTCAGCGCGGGCGACGACGCGTTCTTCGCCCTGCTGCGCAGCTGGGTCGCCGAGCACCGTGGTGCCTCGGTCACGACCGCCGACTTCGTCGGCTGGGTCGCCGAGCAGGTCTCCGCCGATGCGGCCGCGCTGCTCGACCCGTGGCTCAACGAGCTGGAGCTGCCTGACCTGCCGTCCGCCAGCTGACCTCGACCCCGGCTGCCCTCGGATCGACCCCGGCGACCGCGACCGTCGCGACCCAGGTCGGGCCGAGGTCGAGCGGGCGGGACCAGAGCACCGGAAGATCGGCGGGCTCACGACGCAGTCCCTCGCCGGTGGCCTTGGCGGCGGCCTCGACGAGCGTCCAGCGCTGGCGGTCGCCGAACTCGCCGAACTCGCCGACCGGCGGACCCGCCGGCTCGACGTCGACGCCGATCACCCCGGCCCAGGTCCAGGCCACGAGCACGAGGTCGTCGGCGTACGACAGGCTCACCGACGGCGCCACCCCGCGCGCCACCCGCACCACGGGTCTGCCGTGGAGGGTGCTCGCGCACCGGGGGCAGATGCGCGAGACCGAGACCGCTCCGACCACCTCGCGCAGCAGCCGCTCGCCAGCGCGACGCAGCTCGGCACGGGTCGCAGGCACGCCTCGACCCTAGGCGAGCGCCCGCACCCCCGTGACGTCATACGGACGGGACGTCCCCTTGTCCGCTCCGGATGACGTCCCACGGGCCCCCCGAGTAGCCTCACGGCCATGAGCGACTGGCGAGGGGACCTGATCGAGTCCGCGCGGGGCCTGATCCTGGAGGCGGAGCCGGCCACGGTCGAAGAGGTCAAGTGGCGCAAGGCGTCGAACCCCGACGGCGTGCCGACGTTCTCC
>WLIH01000470.1 GCA_009702305.1 Actinomycetota bacterium
AGCCCGTCCCGACCGAGCCCGTCCCGACCGAGCCCACGCCGACCAGCACCGGCCCCTTCGACTACGACTGGCGCTACGCGGACCCGACCTGCGACGCACTGACGGTGAGCTACCCCGCCGACCTGCCCAGCGGCCAGAGCAACGACATCAACGTCCGCCTCGACACCGACCGTGGCCAGGTCACGCTGAACTACCACAACAACGAGAGCACGTGGGCCGGCACCGTCGGCTTCACCTACTCCCAGCACGTGAACTGGCCGGCAGGTGTCACGGCGTACTCCGTGCGCTGGGTCCAGGTCGCCGGCACCAACTACCACTGGGAGGGCGACCTCGCCTGCCGGATCGACACCGACGGCGACGCGTCCACCCTCGACGTCCCGCGCGCGGTGACCAAGATCGCCGGCTTCCGCACCGGCACGGTGACGGTGGCCAAGGGCCGCAGCGTCACCCCCGACGCCATCGCCATCTCGCAGGCCGGCACGGCTCCGGTCGAGCTGCAGCGGCTGACCCCGCTCGGCTGGGCCGTCGTGTCCGAGCTCAGCGACACCGACGGCGCCAGCAGCGTCGCGTTCCCGACCCAGCGCAAGCGGGGCACGTTCAGCTACCGCCTGGCTGCTGTCGGCACCGGCACGGTGACCGGCGCCGTCAGCCCGACGCTCGTGGTGCGGGTGCGCTGATCAGCTCCTGACCCGCTGCACGCGGATCAGGTCGCGCCGGATCTGCGCGTCGGTCCAGGCGAAGCGCACCCACTGCTCCCGGGAGAACATCCGCGTCTGGTCGCTCGACCACGGCGAGGTCGGGTCCTCGGACTGGCCGTAGGTGAGGATCGTGCGCGCGTCGAGGCCGCCACCGGGCAGGTAGGCGATCGCCTGGATGTGCGACGAGCCGTAGGTGATCGGCTTGTAGCGGCCCGGGCTCGACTCGATGAAGCGGGTGGCGAGCGCATTGGCGTTGCCGACGTCGTCGCCGGCTCCGCCGCCGAGACCGATCCGCGGGGCGCCGCGGTCGGCGGCCACCTGCAGCGATCCCCACGGGGCATCGAAGGCGACTCCGGCATCGCGGATCTCCGCGATCGCGTCGCTCATCGCCGTCACGACCCCGGGGTTGTCGACGTTGAGGCCGCGCGGGGTGTTCAGGGGGTCCGCCGGGTCGAACGGCGTCGTCCAGATCGTGTCGACGAGGTCGAGCGGCACGGTCGGCAGCTTGTCCACGAACGCCTCGAAGAGGTGGACGCCGACCGACGTCTTATCGGAGCGGCCGTCCCACGCCGCCAGCACGGCGCAGGCCTCGGTCTCGCCGGTCTGGTCGCAGACGTCGTCGAGGGCTCCGTCGGCGCGCATCACCTCGGCGGCCATCACCCTGTTCTCGTACTGGTGCGCGCGGAACGACGCGGGAGACTCCCGCTTGCCCGCCGCCAGCCGGTCGAGCACGTAGTGGGCGACCACGCGGGTGCGCATCGTCCGCTCGCAGCGCTCGCACCCGATGATCCCGGCGTAGCCCTCGAGCGGCTCGGCCGGGTTGGGCAGCCAGTAGGAGTCGTTGGCGTTCATCACCCAGTCGCGGCGCACGACGTCGGGCAGGTTGGTCGACCCGAAGACGCCCGGGCGCTCGGAGTCCTCGTCGGTGCGCCAGGCGCACGAGCTGTCGGCGAAGGTGCCGTCGAGCCCCGGCAGCCCCGCCACCGTGTCGAGCACCCGCCCGACCGGGGTCATGCAGATCTCGGCCAGGTCGTCGGGCACGTTGGGCACGACCGAGTGGTCGGCGTACAGCACGTCGCCGAAGCGGTCGGCGGCGGTGGTGTTGACCCACGGGATGCCGGCGCCGGCATCCTGGCGACGCAGCAGGTCGCGCACGTTGCGGGCCTTACCCATGTCCAGGAAGCTGTCGATGGTGCGCAGCTGCTCGGCGTTGGCGTCGCGCAGCGCCCACACGGAGAGCGGCGACCAGCCCATGAACTGGGCGGGGTCGTCGATCACGTAGCCCTGAGGGGTGCGGTAGAGGTCCTCGGTGACGGTGCCGACGGTGCCGTCGTCCTCACGCACCTGCACCTCGACCATCCGGTGCTCGAGCTCCTGCGGGCCGGCGTCGGTGAGGTAGGTCGTGGGCCCGAGGAGGTGGTACTCGTAGGGCGTGAAGCGGTAGGCCGTCGAGACCGTGTGCGACCAGGCGACGTCCTTGTTCCACCCGATGTTGATCACCGGCGAGCCGATCAGCGACGCCCCGGCGACGTCGTAGACGCCCGGGATCGTCAGGTGCTGCTGGGTGAAGTGGTAGCGGCCGCGCCACGGGAAGTGCGGGTTGCCGAGCAGCATCCCCTTGCCGGTGGTCGTCGCGTCGCCGCCCACGGCGGTGGCGTTGGAGCCGAAGGGCGAGTCAGGATCCTTGCCGAGCCCGCGCAGCAGCGCGTCCCGGTCGACGTCGGCGGCCTTGAGCGGCAGCTCGGGCAGACCGGGATCGTCCAGGGTCGGCGGAGCCGCGTCGGCGATCTGCTTCACGAACACGCCGGTGGAGGCCAGCAGGTTGGCCAGGTAGACGCCGTACCAGAGGTCCAGGGGCGTCACGTCGGGGCGCAGGTAGCCGGCGCCCCGGCACTCCGGGTCGGTGACGCCGCGGCGCCCCGTCTCACGGATCCAGGTGTTGATGCCGGCGGTGTAGCCGCGCACCATCGCGCGGGCCTGGGCGCCCGGTCCGGCCACCGGGTCCTCGAGCAGCGTCTCGACGACCTTGCGGTCGTGCAGGTCGTTGACGACCGTGTCGACCTGGAGGTTGGACGCGTCCAGCGTCACCTGGTCGTTGTAGCCGGCCTCGGGGCCGAACCACAGCGAGCGCTCGCCCCGCCCCGTGACGAGGGTGTCGAAGAGCGTGCAGGTCGACAGCCCCGCGTTGGCGTAGCCGCTGCCGAAGCCGAGCGAGCCGAAGTCGTCGGCCGTGATGTGCGGGATGCCGTGCTCGGTCCAGCGGATCGTGGCGTCGTACGCCGCCCGGCGGCCCGCCTGCTCCTGGCCGCGCGCCGCAGGAGCCGCCTCCGGGCGGGCGTCGGCGGACCCGGAGACCAC
>WLIH01000471.1 GCA_009702305.1 Actinomycetota bacterium
CGTCGGCGTCCTCGGTGAGGCGCGCGGCGAGCACTGCTCCGGCGCTGCCGGCGCCGACGATGACGTAGTCGTAGGTGTCCTGGGCCATGTGACGTCCTTCACGATCGCTGAGGACTCGAAACCTACCCCCGACCCCCCACTTCCCGACAGAAGTGCCGACAAGTTGGGGCGCGTCGCTCTGGACCACCTGCCGTCCGGGCGGTCTCCGACCACCTGGGGCCGGGGCCGTGGTCCAATCTGCCCATGGCCATGCTGCGACGCGCGTTGGGCGCCCTGCCGTTCCTGGCCGTGGTGCTGGTGATCGTGGGCGCCCCGACCTGGCTGTTCCTGTGGGGCGATGCTCGGGGCTGGAGCGACGCGAGCCCTGTCACTGTCACCGTGCCGGCCCACGGCGTCTGCCGTCAGGGACCTCCTCCGGAGAACGCCGACACCTGCCGAGCCGGGTGGCAGGTCGGCGAGCGGCTCTACCGGGGCGAGGTCTCCGACCGGTACGGCGGCTCGGTGCCGACGGGAGGCGGCACGGTCGAGGCGCGGATGGTCGACTCGTCGTCGGCGTTCGCCGTCACCGGCTTCCACCGACCGCTGCTCTGGCTGGGCCTCGCGGCTCCGTGGCTGGTCGGCGGCGGCTGCGTGCTCTTCGTGGCGACCTACCGCCTCATCCCGGGCCGCGACCCCAACGCCGGGCGCGGCTTCGAGCGCGAGCCGGCGGAGCGCTTCGACCGGTAGCGCTCAGACGCGCTCGGAGGGCTCCTCAGCCGGCTCGCCGTACACGCCCGCCTTGCGCGCGGCCTCGACTCGGCGCAGCTGCTTGAACAGGCTGAAGCCGAGGAAGATCACGACGGCCACCAGCGCCAGGAAGATCGCGAACGCCGTCCACCCCGCCTTCACGTCCTCCGGCTCCGGTCCCTGCTCCACGAGACGCAGGGCGAAGGTGAGGACGTCGGCGGCGAACGGCATGGTGAGAGTCTCTCAGACCGCGCCAGGCAGTGAGATACCGGCGAACAGGTCGTCCTCCGGGGTGGGCGAGTCGACGTGGCTGACGACCAGCTCGAAGTCCTCGGTCGGCCAGACCTCGGTCTGCAGCTCGCGCGGGATCGCGAACCAGAAGCCGTCGGGGTCGATCTGCGTGGCGTGGGCGAGCAGCGCCTGGTCGCGGACGCCGAAGTACTCCGCGCACGGCACCTTCGTGGTCACGCGGGCGTCCCACTCCGGCTCCGGCTTCCAGTCCCGCAGGCGCTCCTCCCACGGCGACTCGAGGCCGTGGGCGAGCATCGCGTCGTGCAGGCGCTGCATCCGCTCGCGGTTGAACGAGTGGTGGAAGTAGAGCTTCGCGACCTGCCAGGGCTCCCCCAGCTCGGGGTAGCGCTCGGGGTCGGCCGCGGCCGCGAACGCCTCGACCGAGATCTCGTGGCACTTGATGTGGTCGGGGTGGGGGTAGCCGCCGCGCTCGTCGTACGTCGTGAGCACGTGGGGACGGAACTCGCGGATCAGGCGCACCAGCGGCGCGGCTGCCTCCTCGAGCGGCACGAGACCGAAGCAGCCCTCGGGCAGCGGCGGCTTCGGGTCGCCGTCAGGCCAGCCCGAGTCGACGAAGCCCAGCCAGTCCTGGCGCACTCCGAGGATGTCGCGGGCGCGCTCCATCTCCTGGCGACGGATCTCGCTGATGTTCTCGAGGACGTCGGGGCGTTCCATCTTCGGGTTGAGCACCGAGCCGCGCTCGCCGCCCGTGCACGTCACGACGTGGACGTCGACCCCCTCGGCGACGTACTTGGCCGTCGATGCCGCACCCTTGCTCGACTCGTCGTCGGGGTGGGCGTGGACGTGCATCAACCGGAGACCCGCGCGGGGCCCCGTCCGGGGGTGCTGCGACATGGCTCCATCGTAGGTGTCACGCTGGGAGGGTGACCTCGCAGGATCTGCTCCGTGAGCGCTACGGCGCCCCCGCGCCGTGGCGGCGCCGCGCGCTGATCGCGGCGTCGGGCGTGCTGGTGCTCGCCTTCGTCGGCTGGCTGGCCTGGACGACGTGGGTGCACGCGACCCCGGCGGTCGACTCCGAGATGGTCGGCTTCGACGTGCTCGACGAGCACGCGGTCGAGGCCACCGTCGCGATCAAGCTGCAGGACGGCGTCGACGCCGACTGCCTGCTGCGCGCCTTCGCCGAGGACCACACCACCGTCGGCGAGCTGTCCTTCACCCCCACCGGCACGGGTCGCACCGTCGAGACGATCCGCACCGAGCGCGAGGCCACCTCGGTCGAGCTGGTCGGTTGCACCGCTCCCGGCCAACCACGCCCGCGCTGAGCACTCGCGCCGAGCACTCGGCCGGATGAGGGTTGAAATCGCGTCACTTTGGTAACCTGACCGTGCTGACCGACCCGCAGGGCCGTCCAGGAAGGGGCCCGCGACGTTCGTCGTACGGCCCGTGACGGGCCGACCGGACAGGGATCAGCACCATCTCGAACCAACCCGACGAGCACGGGTGCGGCCACGCCGTACCCCCCTGACTCACGCAGGAGTACCCATGACGCAGGCAAGCGAGCAGTCGACCATCTGGCTCACCCAGGAGGCCTACAGCAAGCTCCAGGCCGAGCTCGAGGACCTCAAGGGCCCCGTGCGCCAGGAGATCGTCGCCAAGATCAGCGCCGCCCGCGACGAAGGTGACCTCAAGGAGAACGGCGGCTACCACGCCGCCCGCGAGGAGCAGGGCAAGCTCGAGGGCCGGATCCGCCAGCTGGAGGACATGCTGCGCCGCGCCGAGGTCGGCGAGACGCCCGCCGACGACGGCACCGTCTCCCCCGGCATGAAGGTGACCTACAAGTTCGTCGGCGATGACGACGACGAGGCCGAGACCTTCGTGCTCGGCGCCCGCGAGATGGAGGACACCGTCGGCGAGGGCCTCAAGGTCTACTCCCCGCAGAGCCCGCTCGGCTCGGCCATCCTCGGCGCCAAGGTCGGCGAGACCGTCGCCTACCTCGCGCCGAACGGCAAGGAGCTCAAGGTCGTCATCCTCGACGCCCACCCCTACACCGACTGACCCCACCCGGTGAGTCGGCGC
>WLIH01000472.1 GCA_009702305.1 Actinomycetota bacterium
CGGCGCTTGAGACCGGCCACCCTGACCATGAAGAACTCGTCGAGGTTGCTGGTGAAGATCGCCAGGAAGCGCACCCGCTCGAGCAGCGGCAGGGTGCGGTCCTCGGCCAGCTCGAGCACCCGCTGGTTGAAGCGGAGCCAGCTGACCTCGCGGTCGAGGAAGCGGTCGTCGTACTTCTCGACCGCCGCGAGCGCAGCGTCGTCGGGGACGTACGGCGGCTCGACGTCGAAGGGCTCCTCGGGCACGCCGTCGGGGCTCAGGACGATCTCGGCGGACATGGTCGCCAGTGTGGCACCGACGGGTGAACGGGAGGTGACGGTGCTGCCCGGGGCACCCACGGGCTAGGTTGCGGCTCGTGAGCATCCGCGCCGCCGTCGAGCAGACCCTGCTGAGCACTGCCCTCGCCCTGCCCGAGAGGGTGCAGCGCGTCCTCGCGGGGGCGCCGATCGTCCTCGACGGCCAGACCCTCGCGACCGAGACCCAGCTCGCGCTGCGCCTGCAACGGGTGGCGCGCCAGCCCGGCGCCGAGACGCTGCCGCTCGCCGAGGGGCGCGCGGCGATCCGGCACCAGTCGGCGCTGACCGGAGGCGACCTGCCGATCGGCGAGGTCCGATCCCTCCAGGTCGCGGGGCTGCCAGCCCGCCTCTACGTGCCGCGGTCGGCCGCCCCGACGACGGGTCTGTTGGTCTTCCTGCACGGCGGCGGCTTCCTGTACGGCGACCTCGACTCCCACGACGGGCCGTGCCGACTGCTCGCCGAGGAGGCCGGCGTCCGCGTGCTCGCCGTCGACTACCGCCTCGGGCCGGAGCACCGCTTCCCGGCGGCGTACGACGACGCGGTGGCGGCCTTCGGGTGGGCGGTCGAGCACGCCGCGGAGATCGGTGCCGACCCGGCACGGATCGGAGTCGGCGGCGACTCGGCGGGTGGCAACCTGGCCGCCGGTGTCGCGCTCGCCGCGGCGGCCGACGGTCTCCCGTGCGCCTTCCAGCTGCTGGTCTACCCGGCCACCGACGCCACGCGCGACACCGAGAGCTACCGGCTCTTCGGTGAGGGCTTCTTCCTCACCCACCGCTTCATGGAGCTGGCCAACGAGAGCTACTTCGCCGAGGGCCAGGACGTCGAGGACCCCCGCCTCTCGCCGGCGTTCGCCGCGATCCCGGCCGGCCTGGCGCCGGCGTACGTCGCCACGGCGGGCTTCGACCCGTTGCGCGACGAGGGCGAGGCCTACGCGCGCCGTCTGGCCGACGCCGGCGTGCGCGTCGAGCTGCGCCGGTTCCCCGACCAGATCCACGGCTTCTTCAACATCGTCGGGGTGGGGCGTACGTCGCGGGCGGCGGTCGTCGAGATCGCCGCGGCTCTGCGGGCGGGCCTCGCCTGACGACCTAGTGGTCGGGCAGGTCGGGCCGCCACTTGCGCAGCTCGCGCACGAACGATTCGGCGTCGACCATCCGCGACGTCACGACGATCGGCGGCAGGCTGCGCCGCAGGAAGCGCACCTGCCACCCACGCTCGCCGGGGCGCCCGGACATCTCGACGTCGGTCGCGTCGCTGTAGAGATCGAAGCGATGGTGGCTGCCTCCGGTCGCGATCGTGACCACACCACGCTCGTCGATGCTGACGTCGGGCGCGGGGTGGCGTCGTCGGACCAGGGCGAGCACCGCGAAGACGACGGTGATGACGCTCAGGCTGATGCCGACCGCGGTGAGGAGCTCGCCGCGTGCCGCGACGATCGCCGTCGCCATGGCTGCTGCGAGGGCGGCGATGATCGAGATGACCTGCACCACGCCGCCGGAGGGGCTGGGGGTCGGGAGCGAGGCGTCCGCCCGGGCGGACACCGCCGTGGGCACGGTCGGGGGCCGGTCCGGCCGGGGAGCGCGAGCCGCGGGGGGCGCCGGGACGACGCCGCCCGACGCGGCCACGAACTCCTCGCGGACGCGCACCAGCTCGTCGGCGAGGGCCAGGGCTCGCTCCTCGGCGGCGAGCCGATCCTGGAGTGCGGCCTCGACCAGCTCGGTCTGGTGACGCACCGCGGCCTCGACGGCCTGGCGCTCGGTGGCCCGCTCCGCGGCGATCGCCTCGGCCTCGGCGCGCGCGGCCGCGTGGTCGGCGGCGTCCCGCTCGGCGGTGACGCGCGCCTCGAGCGCGATCTGGAGCTGCGCCAGCGCCTCGGCCGCCCGGCGCTCGGCCTCGTCGCGCTCCGCGGCGCTCGTGCGCGCCAGCTCGGCGTGCTCCTGGGCGTCGGTCTCCGCCCGGCGACGGGCATCGTGGGCCTCGGCTGCTGCGGTTTGGGCGGCGACCATCGCCGCAGCGGCCTCCCTGGCCTGGTCCGCGTGGGTGGCCGCGAGCGACTCAGCGGCCGCCTGCGCGTCATGAGCCGCGGCTGCTGCCGCCTGGGCACGGGCATTGTCCGAGACAGCCGTGGCGGCCGCCGCCTCCGCCTCGAGCCTGGCGCTCTGCGCGGACTCCGTCTCGACGACCAGGGCGCGAGCTCGCTCCTCGGCCTGATGACGAGCCATGTGCGACTCGAGGGCCGCAGAGGCGGCGCTCTGCGCTGCCTGCTCGGCCGCCTCACGTGCCTCGGCGGCGAGGCGGGCCGACTCCTCGGCGGCGGCCCGGTCGGCGTACGCCTGACGAGCGCCGTCCGCGTGGGTCTGAGCCAGCTCCTCCGCGGCGATCCGCGCGGCGTGCGCCTCTTCGGCTTCGGCCGCCAGCCTCGCGGCCTCGGCGTTGGCCTGGGTGGCAGCCTCCTCGGCCAGCGCGGCGGCCTCGGCGTGCAGAGCCGCGGAGTCCTCGGCGTCGCGGCGCGCGATCGCCGACGTCTCGGCCCCGACCGTCGCGGCGAGACCGGCATCCTCAGCCCGCAGGCGTGCAGCGTGGGCGGCGGCGACCTGGTCGGCCGCCGCTCGGGCTCCGTCCTCCGCCGCCTGCCGAGCAGCGGCGTGCTCGGCTGCGTCGGCGTCCGCCTCGGCGCGGGCCCGGGCGTGCTCGGCCGCGGCGCGCTCGGCATCCTCCCGGTCGGACTGGGCGCGGGCAGCCGCCTCGAGCGCGGACG
>WLIH01000473.1 GCA_009702305.1 Actinomycetota bacterium
AAGGGCGTGCACGTCGACATCCCGCTGCAGGCCTACTTCCGGATCAACACCGAGAACATGGGCCAGTTCGAGCGGACCCTGATCATCGTCGACGAGGACGCCTACGTGCACTACGTCGAGGGCTGCACCGCGCCGATCTACTCCTCGGACTCGCTGCACTCGGCGGTCGTCGAGATCATCGTCAAGAAGGGCGGCCGCTGCCGCTACACGACCATCCAGAACTGGTCGAACAACGTGTACAACCTCGTCACCAAGCGCGCCGTCTGCGAGGCCGGCGCCACCATGGAGTGGGTCGACGGCAACATCGGCTCCAAGGTGACGATGAAGTACCCCGCCATCTACCTGATGGGCGAGCACGCGAAGGGCGAGACGCTCTCGATCGCGTTCGCGGGCGAGGGCCAGCACCAGGACGCCGGCGCCAAGATGGTGCACGCCGCACCGAACACGTCGTCCTCGATCCTGTCGAAGTCGGTGGCCCGCGGCGGCGGCCGCACGTCGTACCGCGGTCTGATCCAGATCAACGAGGGCGCTCACGGCTCCAAGTCCAACGTGCTGTGCGACGCGCTCCTGGTCGACCAGATCAGTCGCTCCGACACCTACCCCTACGTCGACATCCGCGAGGACGACGTCTCCATGGGTCACGAGGCGAGCGTCTCGAAGGTCTCCGACGACCAGCTCTTCTACCTCATGTCGCGCGGCATGGAGCAGGACGAGGCGATGGCGATGATCGTGCGCGGCTTCGTCGAGCCGATCGCCAAGGAGCTCCCGATGGAGTACGCCCTCGAGCTCAACCGCCTCATCGAGCTGCAGATGGAGGGCGCGGTCGGCTGACCGCTGCCCCACCTCGTACGTCGAGTCCGGCAGCCTGAGCGCTCCCGGGCACCCTGCCCAGAAAGCTGAACCTGTGACTGTTGTTGATGCTGCCCGCGAGAGCGTGGCCGCCGCGGTGGAGTCGACCCCGACCGCCTCCCACCTGAACCCGCCCCCGTCGTACGACCTCGCCGACCACCCGGTCCCGACGGGTCGCGAGGAGATCTGGCGCTTCACGCCGCTCAAGCGGCTGCGCGGGATCCTCGACGGCGAGCCCTCGACCGACCGCCTGACCTGGACGACCGAGCTGCCGGCCGGCGTCACGCTCACCGAGATCACGGCCGCGGAGGCCGTCGCGCTCGGCGAGCTCGGGCCCAACGACCGGCCGTCGGCCCTGGCGGTCGCCAACGGCGGCGGCGCGATGCTGCTCGACGTGCCGGCCGAGCTCGAGTCCGACGAGCCGATCACCCTGCGCCTGCACGGCGACTCGGTGGACCAGCTGGTCTGGGGCCACCTCGTCATCCGGGTCGGCGCGTTCTCCAAGGTCACCCTCGTCGTCAGCCACACCGGCTCGGCGCGCTACTCCGCCATCACCTCGGTGCTGGTCGGCGACGGCGCCCAGCTGAACATGCTGAGCCTGCAGGACTGGGACGACGACGCCGTGCACCTGGGCCGTGACGCGATCCAGGTCGGTCGCGACGCCTCCGTGCGGCACACCGCCGTCTCGTTCGGCGGCGACCTGGTCCGCCTGCACGCCAACGTCGAGTACGCCGGCCCCGGCGGCGACGCCGAGCTGCTCGGCCTCTACTTCGCCGACGCCGGTCAGCACCTCGAGCACCGGCTCTTCGCCGACCACAACGCGCCGCGCACCAAGAGCAACGTGGTCTACAAGGGTGCGCTGCAGGGCGAAGGCGCCCACGCGGTCTGGATCGGCAACGTGCTGATCCGCAAGATCGCCGAGGGCATCGAGACCTACGAGGAGAACCGCAACCTCGTGCTCACCGACGGCTGCCAGGCCGACTCGGTCCCCAACCTCGAGATCGAGACCGGCGAGATCGAGGGCGCCGGCCACGCCTCGGCCGTGGGTCGGTTCGACGACGAGCAGCTCTTCTACCTGCGCTCGCGCGGCGTCTCCGAGCCGGAGGCGCGCCGCCTGGTCGTGCACGGCTTCTTCAACGACCTCGTCCGCAAGGTCGGCGTCCCCTCGCTGGAGGAGAAGCTGATGGCCACGGTCGAGGAGGAGCTGTCGAAGAACGTCCTCAAGGACCTGCTCTGATGGCCTTCACCCGCGTCTGCTCGCTGGCCGAAGTGCCCTCGGACGAGGGCCTCGCGGTCACCGTCGAGGACCTCTCGCTGGCGATCGCGCGCGACGGCGATGACGTCTACGCCCTGCAGGACCTCTGCTCGCACGCCGCCGTCTCCCTGAGCGAGGGCGAGGTCGAGGACTGCCAGATCGAGTGCTGGCTGCACGGCTCCCGCTTCGACCTGCGCACCGGCAAGCCGACCGGCTTCCCCGCCACCGAGGCGGTCGCGACCTTCGCCACCGAGGTGCGCGACGGCGACGTCTACGTCGACACCACCAGCACCCTCAACGGCGTGCGACCGTCCTGACGGACACCCAGACACCCCACCCCGTTGGCCGCACGCACCGCGACCAGGAACCGCTAGGAAGAGGAAACATGAGCACGCTGGAGATCAAGGACCTGCACGTCTCGGTCAGCACCGAGGACGGTCCCAAGGAGATCCTCAAGGGCGTCACGCTGACCATCGGCGACGGTGAGACGCACGCGATCATGGGCCCCAACGGCTCGGGCAAGTCGACGTTGGCCTACTCCATCGCCGGCCACCCGAAGTACGACATCACCGGCGGCACCGTGCTGCTCGACGGCGAGGACGTGCTCGCCATGTCGGTCGACGAGCGGGCGCGCGCCGGGCTGTTCCTGGCGATGCAGTACCCCGTCGAGGTGCCCGGAGTCTCGGTCTCGAACTTCCTGCGCACCGCCAAGACCGCGATCGACGGCGAGGCACCCAAGCTGCGCACCTGGGTCAAGGACGTCAACACCGCGCTCGAGAAGCTGAACCTCGACCCCACGTTCGGCCAGCGCTCGGTCAACGAGGGCTTCTCCGGCGGCGAGAAGAAGCGCCACGAGATCGCTCAGCTCGAGCTGCTGAACCCCAAGGTCGCGATCCTCGACGAGACCGACTCCGGCCTCGACATCGACGCGCTGAAGATCG
>WLIH01000474.1 GCA_009702305.1 Actinomycetota bacterium
ATGTGCGACTTGGCGGTCGACTCGCTGAGGTAGAGCTTGTCGCCGATCGCGGCCGCGCCGAGACCGTCGGCGAGCAGCAGCAGGACCTCGTGCTCACGGTCGGTGAGTCGGCTCGACTCCGCCGCGCCGCGGCGCATCATGGCACCGACCAGGCCGGCGCAGACGAAGGAGCGCGGCGACACGTGGGCGTGCCTGGCCGCCTTGATGACCTCGCTCGACGGGGCGTCCTTGCCGACGAAGCCGGACGCGCCGGCCTCCATGGCGGCGAAGATCTGGTCGTCGCCGGAGTGCATCGTCAGCACGATCAGCCCGACGGTGTCGCTCTGCTTGCGGATCGCACGCACGATGTCGAGGCCGGTGCCGTCCTGGAGCTGCAGGTCGGTCACGACGACGTCGGGGCGCAGGGCGGCGTACGCCGAAAGGCCTTCGACGACCGAGCCGGCCACGCCGGCGATGTGCATGTCGTCCTGGAGGTCGAAGACCTGGGAGAGACCGGTGCGGATCAGCTCGTGGTCGTCGATCAGGAGCACCGACGTGGTGGTCTCGCTCGGGGTGGTGCTCATGCCGTCACTCTCGCTTCGTCAGTGCTCGCAGCGGTCCGCGGGCCGGGGGAGTCGTTGAGGTGCACGGCGACCGTCAGGCCGCCCCCCGGCGTCTCCTCCATGGTCAGTATGCCGTCGATCAGGCGCGCCCGCTCCTGCATGATGCCCAGGCCGAAGGAGTCGGGCCGGCCCGGGCCCATCCCGCGGCCGTCGTCGGTGACCGTGATCGAGGCGGACGGTGCGTGCACCTGGCAGTGCACCCGCACGGTGGTGCACTCCGAGTGCTTGACGGCGTTGTTGATCGCCTCCTGGCCGATGCGGAAGAGCTCGCCCTCGACCTCGGGGCGCAGGCGGCTGGTGTGCTCGTCGAGCGTCACCTCGATCGGCACCCCGGAGACCTCGCTCAGGTTGCGGGCGATGGAGCTGATGGCGGCGCCCAGGCTCTCGCTGCTGCCGACCGTCGTGCGCAGGGTGATCACCGAGCGGCGCACCTCGGCGACGATCGCGGTCACCCGCTCGCGCAGGAACTCGATCCGCTCGGCCTGCTCGGGGTTGGCCGGGCGCGCGGCGATCGCGTCGACGAGGTAGCCGAGGGAGGCGATGTCCTGGGCGACGCCGTCGTGCATCTCCCGCGAGAGGCGTCGGCGCTCGTCGGCGGTGGCGGCGTCGCGGAACCGCGCGAACAGCAGCGCGGTGTCGAGCCGGACGGCGGTGCCCTGCTGGGTGCGGGTCAGCAGACGGACCCGGTCGGCGAGCGTGATGTCGCCCTGGTCGAACTGCTCGGAGATCATCCCGACCACGACTCCGACGCAGCCGTTGTCGGTCAGCAGCGGTATCGCGAAGACCACGCCCTCCACGATCGGACGGCCCTGCACGAAGCACCGGGCGGCGATCTCGTCGGAGACCGCGGGGTCGATGGTCGCCCCGAGGTCCTTGGACAGCATGGGGGCCAGCTCGTCGCCCCGCGGCACCAGCAGCACCAATCCGGAGGTCGGCACCTCGTCGCGCACCGCGCTCAGGATCACGCCGCCGAGGGCGTTGGGGTCCAGCCCGAAGCTCAGTCCGCCGCTGAGGTCGATCAGCTCCCGGATCAGGCTCTGGGCGTTGTAGTAGGGCGTGAGGGGGTCCTGGCTGCGCACGATCGCCGAGTGCACGAAGCACGCGACCAGACCCAGCCCGACCCCGGTGACGGTCCAGGTGAAGACCGCGAGGCTCTGGTCGGAGGTCAGCTGGTCGAAGACCAGGAAGGAGATCGCGACCAGCGTCGCCAACGCGGCCGAGACGCTCAGCGCGACACCGCGCAACCCGTGCCGCAGACCGGCGGTGAACGGCGGCACGGCCAGGGCACCGACGACGGCCGTGGAGGAGTGCAGCGCCACCGCGCTGATGGCCGAGACCAGGGCGGCCTCGGAGGCTGCGAGTCCGACCAGCGCGCCGGGTCGCGACTCGACGACATAGGCCAGGGACCACACGACGCCGATCGCGAGCAGCGCCCACAGCGCCGCCATGTCGCGGGTCCAGAGCACGGGTGCCAGCAGGGCCACGAGGACGAACCCGCGGGCCAGGGCGCTCAGGCGCGAGATTTGCCGGAGCGCGACGT
Organism: Actinomycetota bacterium; assembly: GCA_009702305.1. Taxonomy (GTDB): domain Bacteria; phylum Actinomycetota; class Actinomycetes; order Propionibacteriales; family Nocardioidaceae; genus Nocardioides. The sequence continues at coordinate 2,143 of WLIH01000474.1, forward strand.
TCACGAGAAGTTGTCCAGGATGCTCAGGGCGGCCGGGCCCATGACGGCGACGAAGAGGCACGGCAGGATGAAGAAGATCAGCGGGATCGTCATCTTCACCGGCACCTGCTGCGCCTTCTCCTCGGCGCGCTGGCGCCGCTTGACGCGCATCTCCGAGGACTGCACCCGCAGCACCTGGGCCACCGGGATGCCGAAGGAGTCCGCCTGCACCATGGCACCGACGAAGGCCTGCAGGTCGGGCACGTTGGTGCGATCGCCCATCGATCGCAGCGCCTGCGAGCGACCCTGACCGATCTGCATCTCGCGCAGCACCCGGGAGAACTCGTCGGCGAGCGGGCCGTCGGTGTTGCGCGCGACCTGCTGCACGGCAGCGTCGAAGCCGAGCCCGGCCTCGACGGAGATGGTGAGCAGGTCGATCGCGTCCGGCAGCGACTTGAGGATCTGCTCGGAGCGATCGTAGGTGCGCTGGTAGAGGTAGAAGTCCGGTCCGAAGAAGCCGATGACCAGGCCGCCGACGACCATCAGGATCCGGATCGCGCTGCCGGTGCCGAGCAACAGCGACAGCGCCAGCCCGACCAGCAGGCCGACCACCGCCATCAGCACCTTGCCCGAGACGACCCGGTCGACCGTCCAGCCCTCGGGGTTGCCCGCGAGCTCGAGCTTGCGGCGGATGCGCTCGGCGGAGTCGGCGCCGCTGAGCCGGCGACCCAGGCCCAGGGCACGCTCCCGCATCGGCTCGATCACCCGCTCGGCGAAGGGTCGCTCGAAGTCGGCCCGCAGCTCCTGAGGAGCGGCGGTCATCGCCTCGAGGACGGCGAGGGAGCGGTTGACACCCGTCGCACCCTCCTCGGAGCGCAGCGCGCTCGCGACGAGCACGATCGCCA
>WLIH01000475.1 GCA_009702305.1 Actinomycetota bacterium
CGAAGGAAAGACCATGCACCTGGTAGCCATCGGCGGCAGCGACGCCGGCATCTCCGCCGCGCTGCGTGCCCGCGAACTCGACCCGACCACCGAGGTCACCGTCGTGGTCGCTGACGCCTATCCCAACTTCTCGATCTGCGGGATCCCATACTACATCTCCGGCGAGGTCACCCACTGGCGCAACCTCGCCCACCGCACCCATGCCGACCTCAAAGCCACCGGCATGAAACTGCGCCTGGACACGTTCGCGACTGACATTGATGTGGCGGGCCAGCGGCTCCTGGTCCGCAACCCCGACGGCAGCACGGATGCCATCGCCTACGACGAACTGATCGTCGGCACCGGCGCACTGCCGATCCGCCCGGCGATCGATGGGCTCGAGGACCTGAGCACGGCCGACGGAGTGCACTTGCTGCACTCGATGGGCGACACCTTCGCCCTCACGGAGTCCCTCGACCGGATCCAACCCACGAGGGCACTCATCGTCGGTGCCGGCTACGTCGGACTGGAGATGGCCGAAGGCCTCACCATGCGCGGCATCCACGTCACCCAGGTCGAGATGCTCCCCGAAGTCCTCCCCACCGTCGAGGTCGAACTCGGCGCCCTGGTTCACGACGAACTCGTCAAGAACGGCGTCGACGTCCACACCAACTCCACCGTCACCAAGATCGGCAAGACCGACACCGGCCTTCACGTGGACGGCACCACCACTGACGGAGAAGCGCTCACCTGGGACGTCGACCTCGTCCTTGTCGTCGTCGGCGTCCGCCCCGACACCGACCTCCTGATCCGGGCCGGCGCCCAAGCAGGACCCCGCGGTGCCGTGCTCGTCGAGGAGACCATGGCCACCGGCCTCCCGCATGTCTGGGCCGCCGGCGACTGCGTGGTCACCCACCACCGACTCCTTGGCACCACCTACCTTCCACTGGGAACCACAGCCCACAAGCAGGGCCGCGTTGCAGGCGAGAACGCACTCGGCGGAGCGGTCACGTACGCCGGATCGCTCGGCACCCAGGTCGTCAAGGTCTTCGACCTCGTCGCGGCACGGACCGGTCTGCGCGAACACGAGGCCACCGCAGCCGGGTTCGCCCCGGTCAGCACGACGACCACCCCTGATGACCACAAGGCCTACTACCCGGGCGCGACACCCATCTCCATCCGCATCACTGGCGACGCCAACACCGGACGCCTCCTGGGCGCTCAACTCATCGGCACCCGCGGCGCCGAGATCTCCAAGCGAGTCGACACCTACGCGACCGCGCTGTTCCACGAGATGACCGTCTCCGCGATGACCGAGCTCGACCTCTCCTACACCCCTCCGCTCGGCTCTCCCTGGGACGCCGTTCAGATGGCAACCCAGACCTGGGTCAAGGAACACCAACTCGACGCCGAGCGCGCCACGCTCACGAAGGACACGAAGTGACCAAGCCGACCCTGCTCTTCGTCTGCACCCACAACGCCGGCCGGTCTGCGCTCGGTGCGGCGCTCGCCCGAGAGCAGGCCGGCGATCGAGCCGTCGTACTCTCCGCTGGCGTCAACCCCGCCGAGACGGCGAGCGCCGGCACCATCGCCAGCCTTGCCGAGATCGGTATCGACGACTCGGCCCACGTCCCGACCAAGGTCACCGAGGAGCTCGTGCGCAACGCCACCGTGGTGATCTCGATGAAGCCGGGACTCGACCTTCCCGAGGTGGACGGAGTCGCCTACGAGACCTGGGATCTCCCCAACCCGCAGGGCTGGGAGGCACCGGCAATCCGTCCACTTCGCGACCATATCGGCGACCGGGTGACGGAGCTGCTGGACCGGGTCGCGCCCGCGTAGCCGGACGACCGGCCATCAGTGCTCGAGCATCAGATTCGATCGGCCGCCATTTACCGGCCACGAACACTCACCCCTGATCCCACGTCACCCCGATACACTCCGAAGTGGACTGTGAGGTCTTCCCGTGTAAACCCGAGGAGATCCACGATCCTCCGCGTCAATCCGTAGTGGCCGACCTCATCCAGAGGTCGCAGGTTCAAATCCTGCCCCCGCTACCAATCCTTCAGGCTCGGAATCTTTCGATTCCGGGCCTGAAGGCCTTTCCGGCGCGACGGCGTGGCCGGGAAGTACAGGGCTCTATGGCCTGCAACTCACCCGCGCGGGAGGCGACCGCTTGGTCCAGCCTCGAGGCGTGGGCGTGTCAGGTCGTGGTCGACCGCGGGCGCATGCGCTGAACGCGGGTGCGGGAAGCAAGAAGAGCTCTCGGCGTTCAGCACGACGGCGGCGATTTGTCGCGGCGATGCTCACGTCCACGCGCTGTGCGGCAGGTCGCGGTTCTCCACAGGATGCCGCGCCGGTGAGCTCACAGCAGTCGCTGAGTCGCTCCGCTACGAACCACACTCGTGCCTCGTTTGAACGGCCAGACGGTCCGTCCCAGACGAGCAGCATCCCAGCAACGAGAGTAGATCTCATGGATGACGACCTCACCGGCCGCGCCGATCCCCAGCGCAAGCACCTGCTCTCACCAGCGAGACTCGCGGAAGGAGCCCGACGCAGCAAGGAACCTGATCTCCGTCGTGGACCGGGGCAAGGCAACGGCCTGCGCGTGCACGGCGTCTACTTCGCACTCGTCTCGGGGGCCGTCCTGGTGGCCTTCATCATCGTGATCGCCTTCGCCGGCGCGATGATGTGACCACGACGGCTGCCGGCTCCGCCTGACTGCAGGTGGAGGCGAGCATCTCGGTCGTGACTCCGAGGGGGCTCATCGTCGATGACGGGCGTAGAAGTCCTGGTGCGCTCGCGCCGCGCGCTCCCACGTGTACGACGCCGCGAGGGCGCGACCCGGTCCTGGGTCGGGGGGTGCCTGCAGCACCGTATGGAGCGCGGAGCTGATCGAGGCCGGGTCGGTGGCGAAGGAGACCGTCGCGCCGAGCACCTCGCGCAGCACCGGCAGGTCGCGCGCCACGACGGGGACGCCGGCCGCGAGTGCCTCCATGGCAGCGAGGCCGAAGCCCTCCTTGGTCGAGACCATCGCCAGCG
>WLIH01000476.1 GCA_009702305.1 Actinomycetota bacterium
CTCCGACGACGGCCGCACCCTGTTCGTCGCCAACATCGGCGACGATCTCACCGGTGGCACGCTGCCGGGTGAGGGCCTGCGCATCATCGACGTGGCCGAGATCCAGGACCGGGTCCAGAACGCCGGCGTCCGGGTGCTCTCGAATCTCACGTGGGACGAGGGCTCGATCCCCCAGGTCGCTCAGCCCTTCCGTCGTGATGGACACGACTACCTGATGGAGGTCGACGAGTTCTCGACCGTCGGCATCAACGACGGGTCGGTCGACCCGACGCGCGCGACGGTCGGCGCTGCCCGGATCATCGACGTCACCGACCTCAAGCACCCCAGAGTCGTGTCGCACCTGCGCCTCGAGGTGCAGCAGCCCCAGGCACGACTCGAGTCGGCCGACGACCCCGGAGCCTCCGAGGTGTTCGGCGGCTACACCGGCCACTACTGCTCGGTGCCCTACCGCGCCTCGCCGCGCCTCGCGGCCTGCACGATGATCGGCTCCGGGCTGCGGATCTTCGACATCTCCGACGTACGCCGTCCGCGCGAGGTCGCCTACTTCAACAAGCCCGTCGTCGGCACCGGCTCCGGTGCCTTCACCCAACCGGCCTGGGACGTCGATCGTCGCCAGGTCTGGTACGCGGACCAGAACTCAGGGTTCTATGTGGTCCAGCTCATCAACGGAGTCGGCCGACTCCTGCGTCGCTGACAGGAGCCCCGCCCCCATGTCTCCGCATCCCACCCGCCCGTCCCGTCCTCGCACTCCCGCCCTGCGACGGCTGCTGCTGATGGCGCTCGTCGCCCTGCTGGGCGGACTCGGTCTCGCCGCCAGCGGCACCGTGCAGGCCGAGGCGCCGCTGCCGCAACCCGTGCCGCGCGCGACCTGCGGAGCCGGTGACAAGCCGGAGACCGACATCCAGGGCCGGGTGCCGACCGCCGACTACCTCTCGGGTCGCGCCGCCCAGGGCTACACCTGCAACACCCGCCAGGTCGCGCACCAGGGTCAGAGCGGCGGTTTCAAGGTGCTGCGCTACACCGACAGCCAGGGCCGCACCTGCGCGTTCTACGACTCGACGCTGCTCTTCCCGCGCGACCTCCTCAACAACCTCACCACCGGCCTCGGCGTGATCGTGCTCGACATGACCGACCCGGCCCACCCAGTGCGGACCGCGACGCTGACGTCGCTGGCGATGCTCAGCCCGCACGAGACCCTGCTGGTCAACAAGAAGCGCGGCCTGCTGGCCGGTGTCCTCGGCACGGCGGCGACCTACCCCGGCATCCTCGACGTCTACGACGTGCAGTCCGACTGCCGCACGCCGCAACTGCTGTCCAGCACGCCGTCGGGCGTCCTGGGTCACGAGAGCGGCTTCGCCAGCGACGGCAAGACCTTCTACTCCGCCAGCACCATCGCGTCGTTCGTGGCGATCGACATGACCGACCCCACGGCGCCCACGCCGATCTTCACGCAGTGGGGCGTGAACTACCACGGCCTGCGGCTCTCCGACGACAACCGCACGATGTACGCCGCCTTCATCGGCACGCCCGGCGCCGACCTGCTCAGCGGGGGTGGACTCCGCATCCTCGACGTGAGCCAGATCCAGGCCCGGACCCCCGATCCGCAGGTGCCGACGCTGTCGACGCTGACCTGGGAGCAGCACTCCATCCCGCAGGTGGCCGAGCCGTTCGTCCGCAACGGGCGCCACTACGTTCTCGAGGTCGACGAGTTCGTCGACTTCTTCGAGATCTCACGTGCCGTGCAGTACCCCGACATCCCGGTCGGCGCCGCCCGCATCATCGACGTGGAGGACCCCAAGCACCCGCGGGTGGTCTCCGACCTGCGGCTCGAGGTGCACCAACCCGACGTGCGCAGCGGCCCGCAGTACAGCGACCCGGGCTCGCTGTCGCCCGCCCAGGGCTACGCCGGCCACTACTGCTCCATCCCGACCCGCAACAACCCTCGGATCGTCGCGTGCTCGATGATCCTCTCGGGGCTGCGGCTCTTCGACATCAGCGACGTCGAGCACCCGCGCGAGGTCGGCTACTTCAACAAGCCCCTCATCCCCGGCACCAAGGTGACCCTCCCCGAGCCGGGAGGCTCCTACGCCATGTCCCAGCCCGCCTGGGACGTGAAGCGGCGCTCGGTGTGGTACTCCGACGCCAACACGGGCTTCTACGTCGTCCGGCTGACCGGACCGGCCGGTCGCCTGCTCCGCTGACCACCGGGTCTCGATACGCCCACTCGCTGGCGCTCCCGGGCTACTCGACCAACGAAGGTGAGCGTATCGAGACCTGGTGCTCGACCGACGAAGTCCTCGGTGATCGAGTAGCGAGCGCCAGCGAGCGTATCGAGATCTGGTGACCCGGGGTCTGGCTCAGGCGTAGGTGGTGCCCCGGTCGGCGCGGGTCCAGAGCTCGCCGCCGGCGGCCGTGACACCCTCGGCGATCAGCTCGCGCTTGAGGACCTTGTTGGTGGCCGTGGAGGGCAGGTCGGTGTTGAAGCGGACGTAGCGCGGCCACGCCTTCGGGGAGAGGTCGGGCTGGGCGGCGAGGAACGCCTCGAACTCCGCCGCGGTGACCTTCTCGCCGTCGCGCAGCACGACGGCGGCCATCACCTGGTCGCCGACCCGGGCGTCGGGCACGGCGTAGACCGCGACGCGGTTCAGGGCCGGCAGCCGCTGCAGGATCCGCTCGATCGGAGCGGCCGCGAGATTCTCCCCGTCGACGCGCATCCAGTCGGCGGTGCGCCCGGCCAGGTAGATCCAGCCGTCCGCGTCGCGGTAGGCGAGGTCGCCCGACCAGTACATCCCGTGGCGCAGCCGCTCGTCGTTGGCGGCGGGGTCGTTGTAGTAGCCCTGGAAGTATCCCGCACCCTGGGTGTTGACGAGCTCTCCGACGGCCGCGTCGGCGTTCGCGAGAGCGCCGTTGTCGTCGAAGACAGCCACCGCGCACTCGGTGACGGTCTCCGAGTCGTAGATGGCGACGCCGTCGAAGCCCTTGCCGATGGAGCCCTTGGGCGTACC
>WLIH01000477.1 GCA_009702305.1 Actinomycetota bacterium
AGCGCGGCAGCCTGCAGGTGTTGGCCCCCACGGCCGAGAAGACCAACCTGCTCGAGCTGTTCCAGATCCAGGCCAAGGACGGCCCGTGCCTGGACTGCTACCGCACCGGACAGGCGATCTCCGTCGACAACCTGGCTGACAACGTCGGCCGATGGCCGACCTTCGCTCCCGTGGCGATCGAGATCGGCTACCTGGCGGTCCACACGTTCCCGATGCGGCTTCGCGACACGACGATCGGTGCCTTGAACCTGTTCAGCACCGTGGTGGGCCCGTTGCCCGCCGACGACCAGCACGTCGCGCAGGCGCTCGCCGACATCGCGACCATCGGGCTCCTCCAGGAGCGAGCGATCCACGAGAGCGGGATCGTGGTGACCCAGCTCGAGGGAGCGCTGGCGAGCCGGGTCGTCATCGAACAGGCCAAAGGCGTCCTGGCCGAGCAGAGTGGCCTCGACATGGAGACGGCGTTCCAGGTCCTCCGCAACCGTGCGCGCACGTCGAACCGACGCCTCTCCGTCGTCGCGCAGGAGATCGTCGAACGTCCCTCCCTGGTCCAGGAGCTCACACTGTCCCCGAACGACGACTGAGGGGCGCCCCGCCTCTCCGCCTCGGCCGGGTCCGCCCTGGTGTCGTGGTCAGCCAGTGCCAGTGCCCAGCACCTGTCGCAGTGCGGTGGCCGCATTGTCCGAGGCCGCCCGCGCCGGATGGTTGAGCGCCTCGCGCACGGTCAGTCCGATCAGCAGCCTGGCGGTGTCGTGGTCCGCCTCGGGCTCCCGATCGGGGTGGGCATGCTCCAGGAGTGAGGTCACACCGACCACCAGCGAGTCCGGCCCGGCGCCGGCCTGCCCGACCAGCACGTCGGTGAGGTACGCCGTCGCCGCGGCCTTCCGGGGCGGCACCAGGTCGGCGAGGGCGGCGAGGTGCTCGAGGAGGGCGCGAGAGTCGTCGGGCCGACCCGGTTGGTGGGGTGTGACCGGGTCGACGGCGGGCAGCAGGTCGCCCGCCTGCTGGGCGAACAGTGCCGAGGCGAGTGCGTGCTTGGTGCGGTAGTAGCGGTGCAGCGTCGTGGTGCTGACGTCGGCAGCCGCGGCGATGTGGGCCAGCGTCGTGCCGTCGTAGCCCCGGCTGCTGAAGGCGGACGCCGCCGCGTTGAGGATGCGAGCATGGGTGGCGCGGCCGCGCACCGAGTCCTTGCCGGGACCGGAGCTGGTGGCGGGGTAGTAGTTGATCTCGGCGAGCCTGCCGTCGACGGAGTGCTTGTCGCCCTCGACGCGCAGCAGGACGAGATCGAGCGCCGCCGCGACGCGCTGGTAGTGGGCTCGGGTGAAGAGGTCCGGCTCGACGCTGTGCCGCACCGTGCTGCCATTGACGAGTGCGGTGCGCGCGGCGAGGTAGGAGCGCATGTCGAAGGGCTCGCGCAGGACCCGACCCCAGCTCTCGAAGAGCGCCGTCGCCACCTGGGCGAGCCGCTCGTCGATCTCGATGAGGTAGTCGCGGTAGGCCGTGCGGACACCCGGCCCGCCGAAGGCCCATAACCCGACCCGCAGGCCGAACTGCTCGTCGTCCATCAGCCGATCCAGCTCGGCGCCATGCAGGGCCAAGCTGGTCTCCATGGGCAGCTGGGAGTGCTGGATGCTGCGGATGTAGGCGATCGTGCCGTCGAGGTCGGCCACCCCGGGAGCGAACACGTGCGCGGTCACCGACTCGGCCAGGCCGGCCATCGAGCCGTAGTGGTGGTAGATCGAGCCGGGGCTGGTGCCCGCACGGCGCGCGATCTCCCGCACGCCGATGCTGGCCAGGAGCGTCTCGACGTCGAGATCTCGCAAGGCGTCGAGCGCCGCGTCCCGCAGCGCTTCCTTGGCGCCCTGCGTGCCACTCACGGCCCCGACCCTAGCCGTGCACCGCGCCGAGCGGATGGTCTGGACCGCTCGACGCAGCTCTGACACGTTCGTTCAAGGCGAGCCCGACATGCAGGCGGAGTACGGAAGTAAAGGAGTGGGAGTTCGTCCCATCGGCGAGATCGGGCGTGGCGCTCGGGTGAGGATCTGGGCGTACGGCGCGCAGACCCTGCGCGCCGTCACGCATTTCCCGGCATCACCATCCCTCCATCTGCTCTGAGGTCCTCATGTCTGCTCCGCTCCCCGCCACCTCCACCCGCTCCGCCGGATGGGCCCGCCTCCTCGGGCTCACCCTCGCGAGCACCCTGTCCCTGACGGGCCTCGGTGCGGTCGCCCTGGCTCCGGCCGAGGCGGCGGCGACCTGCGCGGCGCCGTTCGTCACCGACGAGACGGACGCCTCGCGCTGCGTCCTCGTGGCGGACAGCAGCGGCTCCCTCGTGGTCCCCGCCGGCGTCGGCGATCTGCAGGTGACCGTGCGTGGGGCCCAGGGCGGCGCGACGGTGACCGGCATCACCGAGGCCGCCGGAGGCAAGGGCGGGTCCCTGACGGGCACCATCTCGTCCGCCGCCGGCAAGAACCTGTCGTGGAGCATCGGTCAGCAGGGCACCACCGGCATCGGCGGCGGCGGCGTCGGCCAGAGCGGTCGTCGCAACGGCTCGACCGTGAGCGCGGGGAACGGCGGCCAGGCGACGACGTTGGTCGTCGACTCGGTGCTCACCGCGATCGCCGGCGGCGGCGGTGGGGCCGGCTTCTCGGCGGATGTCGACACCGACAATGGCAACGTCCTGACCGTGCGTGCCACCGCGGCAGGAGGCGCGGGCGCCGGGGGGATGGTCGCCGGGACCGGATCGGTGACACCGGGTGCGCCCACCTTGCTCGCAGGCACCGGAGCCTACGACTCCTCTACGGGGGCGCCCGGCGAGCCCCCCAGCGGCTACAACATCAACCCGGGACCGGACGTCGGCGGCACCGCACAGGTCGGGTCGGCGGGCGCCGGGGGAGCAGGAGGTCTGGCGACGGAGGACGACCTGGGCACCGTGACGGCCTACTTCGGTGGCGGAGGAGGCGGGGGCTACGCCGGTGGTGGCGGCGGCTACCTGGGTGGTGGCG
>WLIH01000478.1 GCA_009702305.1 Actinomycetota bacterium
CCGCGGCCGCCAACGCGCTGCGGGTCCGCACCCCGCTCGTCGTCGGTGGCCGGTCGGCAGGGGCCCGGTCGGCCGCGCGCTGTGCCCGCAACCTGGGGGCGTCCGGGTGCCTGGCCCTCGCCTTCCCGCTGCACCCGCCGGGCCGGCCGGAGAAGTCCCGGCTGCCCGAGCTGCTCGGCGCGGGGGTGCCGACCCTGGTCGTGCAGGGGGAGCGCGACACGATGGGGCGCCCCGAGGAGTTCCCCGACGAGTTCGCGGCGAGCACCGCGACGATCGACCTCGCCGTCGTGCCCGGAGCCGATCACGGCCTCAAGGTGCCGGCTCGTGGAGAGCTCGACCAGGACGAGGCGATGGCGCTGGTGGTCGAGGCCACGCTCGAGTGGATCCTGCGCGAGGTCACGGGACCCCAGGTGGCCGGGAATGCCTGAGCACGACCTGCCGTTCTCCTGGGGTGATCGCCCTGCTGGAACCTCCCACCCAAGCCGTAGGCTGGGACGTGATGACTGAGACCTTCGACGCCCCGGTCCACGACTCCGTGGACGACGCCGCGATCGACGTGGCGACCGAGACCCCGGAGGACCGGTCGGCGCGCTTCGAGCGCGACGCCCTGCCGTTCCTCGACCAGCTCTACTCCGCCGCGATGCGGATGACGCGCAACCCGGCCGACGCCGAGGACCTGGTGCAGGAGACCTTCGCCAAGGCGTACTCGTCCTTCCACCAGTTCCGCCCCGGCACCAACCTCAAGGCCTGGCTCTACCGGATCCTGACGAACACCTTCATCAACACCTACCGCAAGAAGCAGCGTCAGCCGCAGCAGTCGATGTCCGAGGACGTCGAGGACTGGCAGCTCGCGCGCGCCGAGTCGCACACCTCGACGGGGCTGAAGTCGGCCGAGACCGAGGCGCTCGAGCACCTGCCCGACTCCCAGGTGAAGGACGCGTTGCAGCGCCTGCCCGAGGAGTTCCGCCTGGCCGTCTACCTCGCCGACGTCGAGGGCTTCGCGTACAAGGAGATCGCCGAGATCATGGACACCCCGATCGGCACGGTGATGTCGCGGCTGCACCGCGGACGCCGCCAGCTGCGCGACATGCTCCAGGACCACGTGCGGGCCAACGACCTGCTGCCCGCGCGAGGTGAGGACCGATGAGCGACCACGGCCACTCCCACGGGGCCGGCGACGTCTCCGCCTCCGAATGCGCCGACTACCTCGAGCGGATCGTCTACTTCCTCGACAACGAGCTCGACGAGGCGGACTGCTCGGTCGTGCGGGCGCATCTCGACACGTGCAATCCGTGCCTGGAGAAGTACGACCTGCAACGCACCGTCAAGCAGATCGTCGCGCGGTCGTGCTCCGAGGCGGCTCCGAGCGAGCTGCGGCAGCGCGTGATGTTCCGGATCCGCGAGGTCCAGGTGCAGATCCGCGAGGGCTGAGCGCCCCCGCCGACCCGCGCCCGCACAAGCAACGAGCCCCCGCACCGGTCGGTGTGGGGGCTCAGTGCATCTGAGTCTGGCTCAGGCGTTGGGGCGCTTGCCGTGGTTGGCGGCCTTCTTCTTGCGAGCGCGGCGCTTGCGTCCGGTCTTGCCCATGGTGTCCTCCTGGAATCGGTGTCGACCCCTGCCTCACGGAGGGCCGTCGCCCAGTCTCTCAAATCCGGGGCCGGAGAGGAAATCACCCCCACGCGAACGCGAAGGCGATCAGCTCGACGCCGGGCACAGGGCTCCAGTCGCGCTCCGGCGCCCGCACGAAGCCGCACCGGTCGTAGAGACGGTGGGCATCGGTCATCTCGACGAGGCTGGAGATCGCCACACCGCGCCGCCCTTCCTGCCGTGCGATGCCGACGGCGTGGGCGACCAGGGCCTGACCGACCCCACGCCCCTGGGCCGCGGGCGCGACCGCCAGCATCCGGAACTCGCCCTCGTCGTCGTTCGCGATCTCCCGCCAGGGTGAGCCGGTCGGGCACACCGTGACGCTGCCCAGCAGCTCCTCACCGTCGGCCGCGACCCAGAGTTCCGCCTCCCGGTCGCGCAGCGCGGCGTCGCGCAACCGACCGACGTACGGGTCGTCGGGGCCGAGGGTGAACGACGCGTACGCCGCCACGGTGATCTCGCCGATCCGGGCGAGGTCCTGTGGCTCGGCGCGGCGCAGGACCGGGTCCCGCCTCACCGGGCGGCCGCGAGCGCGAGAGCGTGGGGGTTGCTGGCCCGCAGTGCGTCGACCAGCACGAGCAGCAGGTCGGAGCGGATCGCCGGGGGAGCGGGCGCGAGCGACACCTGCAGGTAGAGCGCCCGCAGGAAGGCCTGGGCGTTGCCGCCGACGAGGTAGGGATCGCTCCCGTCGTGCACCGACATCGTGGCGGCCGCGGCCGTGAGCCGGTTGATCCAGGGCTCGACCACCGACAGCGGGAGCAGGTCGCGGCGCAGCACCCGCATCGTCGCGCTCGCGAGCCGGTCCGGCTCGCCGTGGGTGAAGAGCGGATCGACGGGCAGCAGGACCCGGTCGGCGATCACGTCGAGCAGGACGGTCAGCTCCGGGCGGGAGACGTGCGGCGAGGCAGCCAACGTGCCGAGCGCGTCGGCGCCGTGGGCGACGGCATGTGCCCAGCCGCTGCCCGGCACGAAGGCGCGCAGGTCGCGCTCGCGCAGCAGCCAGGCGGCGATCCGGTCACCCCAGTCCAGCACCGTCCCTCCGCTGACCAGCGGCCGGGCGTTGTCGCGCGCGATGCACGCGCCCAGGACCTGGGCCGACGTACTGCGACGGAAGACGGTGTCGGTGCCCTGCTCGCCCACGCCGACCGCCAGTCCCGCGGCCATCCCGTCGCCGAGGCCGAGCAGCAGGTCGTCGTAGACCCCCCGCTCCACCCAGGTCGTCAGCGTCGGGTGTGCGGTGCCGTTGCGCAGGCGTGGATCGGCGTCGCCGAGCATGCGGGTGAGCTCGGCGGTCAACTCGTCCAGCGGCCGATCCGTCGGCACCGCCAGACCGTCGGCCTGGACCTGTTCCCAGTAG
>WLIH01000048.1 GCA_009702305.1 Actinomycetota bacterium
ACGCCCGGCACCTCGACGGCCGGTGGGGGAGCTGGGGCCGGCAACGGTGCGTCGTCGGGCAGCACGACGTACGTCGGATCGGCTGTCCAGACGCGCTACGGCCCCGTGCAGGTCCAACTGACGGTCGGAGGGAGCCAGATCACCGGCGTCGACGTGCTGCAGTACCCCAACCACGACTCCCGCGACGCCCAGATCAACGGCTACGCACTGCCGGTCCTGATCCAGGAGACCCTCGACGCGCAGAGCTCGTCGATCGACATGGTGAGCGGCGCGACCTACACGAGCACCGGCTACCAGCAGTCGCTGCAGAGCGCGCTCGACCAGGCCGGGCTGTGAGCGTGTCCACCGAGCCGCGGACCTGGCGTGCGGTCGAGCAGGTGATGGGTCTGCCGATCAGTCTCGCGCTGCGCGGCCGCCACGCCGGGGACGACGCTGCTCGCGCCGCGTGGAGCGCGGCGGTGGCCCAGCTGCGCGAGGTGGACGCGGTCTTCAGCACCTACCGCCCCGACTCCTGCGTCTCCCGGCTCAACCGCGGCGAGCTCGACCTGGTCGACTGCCCGCCGGAGGTGCACGAGGTGCTGGCTCTCGCCGAGCAGGCGTACGCCGACTCGGGCGGCGCCTTCGACGTGTGGCGCGCCGACCGTGACGGTCGCCGGATGCTCGATGCGGACGGTGTCGTCAAGGGGTGGGCGACCCAGCGAGCCTCGCGCATCCTGGCCGACCTGCCCGCCACCGACGGGTGCCTGTCCGCGGGCGGCGACCTGGTCTGCTGGACCCCGACCGGCGCCGACCCGTGGCAGATCGGCATCGAGGACCCGGCTCGTCCCGACCGGCTGATCGCGCGGATCCCGGTGCGCGACGGGGCGGTGGCGACCTCCGGGTTCGCCCACCGGGGCGCGCACATCGTCGACGCCCGCACCGGTGCGGTCGCGATCGGGCTGGCCTCGGTCACCGTCGTGGCGCCCGACCTGACGAGCGCCGACGTCGACGCCACCTCGGCGTACGCCCACGGAGCGCAGGCGCTCGACTGGCTGGCCACCCGACCGGGTCGCGCCGGCGTCGTCGTGCTGGCCGACGGCAGCGTGCACACGTTCGCGACCCCGGGCCGGCGCTGATCACGGCAGGACGACGATGCCGTCCTCGTCGCTGACCAGGTGGGCGTCGGGGGCGAACGTGACCCCGCCGAACGCGACCGGCACATCGCGCTCGCCGAGCCCGGCCTTGGCGCTCGTGCGCGGGTTCGTGCCGAGGGCCTTGACGCCGAGGTCGAGACCGGAGATCGCGACGCTGTCGCGGATCGCGCCGTGGACGACGACCCCCTCCCAGCCGTTCGCGACTGCGAGCTCGGCGATCTGGTCGCCCATCAGCGCGGTGTGCAGCGACCCGCCTCCGTCGACCACCAGCACCTTGCCCGCGCCCGGCTCCCCGAGGGCGCTACGCACCAGCGCGTTGTCCTCGTGGCAGCGCAGCGTCACGATCCGCCCGGCGAAGCGCGGCCGGCCGCCGTACGGACGCAGCTGGGTGTCGCAGGACTGCAGGGCGTCGCCGTGCTCGTCGACCAGGTCGGCGGTGGGGACGATCGTGGTCATCGTCGCTCCTCTCGGGAGGGAGCCACCACGGTACGGCGGCCCCGGTGAGCACCGGTCGTCGTGGCATCCTGCTCCGCATGACCGAGCGCAAGATCCCCCGCGATCGCACCGACGACTACTCCGCCGCGGCCATCGAGGCGCGCCAGGGGTTCGTGCGCGAGCACACCGGCAGCGCTGCCGAGCACGTCGCGCACTACTCGCTCGACCCGGCCACCCTGCCGGGCAACGTCGAGAACTTCCTCGGGGTGGCCCAGGTGCCGATCGGCCTCGCGGGTCCGCTGCTCGTCAACGGCGAGCACGCCCAGGGGGAGTACTTCGTGCCGCTCGCGACCACCGAGGGCACCCTCGTGGCGTCGTACAACCGCGGCATGAAGCTGTGCCGTGAGGCCGGCGGCATCACGACCACCGTGCTCGACGACCGGATGCAGCGAGCGCCGGTCTTCACCTTCGCCGACGCACGCGAGGCGCGGGCGTTCGCAGGCTGGCTCGACGAGCACTTCGCGCAGATCGCGGCGGCGGCCGAGACGACGACGAGCACCGGCAAGCTCATCGACATCCAGAAGTTCTCGGTGTCCAAGCTGCTCTACACGCGCTTCAACTACACGACCGGCGACGCTGCGGGGCAGAACCTCACCGGCAAGGCGACCTTCGCCGCGTGCGCCTGGATCAAGCAGCACTACCCGGGCGAGCTGCACTTCCTGCTCGAGGGCCAGTTCGCCACCGACAAGAAGACCTCGGTCGTCAACATGCTGCACACCCGTGGCAAGCGGGTCGTCGCCGAGATCACGCTGCCGGCCGCCCTGGTCGAGGAGCAGATGCACGTCAGCACCGACAAGCTCTTCACCGCCCGCATGAAGGGCCAGCTCGGCGCGATCATGTCGGTCACCAACAACAACGGCAACCACTCCGCCAACGGCATCACCGCGATCTTCATCGCCACCGGCCAGGACGTCGCCAACGTCGCCGAGAGCTCGGCGGCCTACGGCTTCTCCGAGCTGCTGCCGAACGGCGACTTCTACGCCTCGATCACCCTGCCGTCGCTGATCATCGCGACGTACGGCGGCGGCACTGGCCTGGCCACGCAGCGCGAGTGCCTGGAGATGCTCGGCTGCTACGGCGCCGGTGGCGTGTACAAGCTGGCCGAGATCATCGCGGCCACCGTGCTGGCCGGCGAGCTCTCCCTGGGCTCGGCCGTGGTGGCCGAGGAGTGGGTGCAGGCCCACGACGATCTGGGTCGCAACCGACCCTGAGGCGCGGCTCAGTCGAGGCGCACCAGTCGCACGGCGCCGTCGCGGCGAGGGTCGGCCGCGGCCACCAGCCGGCCGTCGGGCCGGGTGAGGGTCGCGCCGACGCCGCCGTAATACATCGACGGCTCGGTCTCGACCTTCACCTCCTCGCTCGGACGGCCGGCGCGGTGCACGTGCACCCGTGGGTGGTGGACCGCCTCGCCGAGCGACAGTCCGCCACTCACGAAGCCGGCCAGCACCTGGGTGATCGCCGTCGTGATCCGGTCGGCCCCGGGGGAGCCGATCGCGAGCACCGATCCGTCGACGTGGCGACCCACGGTCGGCGCCATGTTGGACAGCAGCCGGGTGCCGGGCGTGACGCCGTGCAGCCCGCGCGGGTTGAGCTCCTGCTCGCCGAGACAGTTGTTGAGCCAGATGCCGGTGCCGCGCGCGATCATCCCCGACCCGTAGCCCGACGACACGGTCACCGAGCACGCCAGCCCGTCCCCGTCGGTGGCCGAGACGTGCACCGTCGAGCCGGACTCGAGCGCGCCGAGGTGGTCCCGGTCGACCAGGGCGAGGTAGGCCGCGGCGTCGCGCGCCAGGTCGTCGGTGCCGTCGAGCACGTCGAGCCGGTGGCCGAGGACGGCCCGCTGCACCCGCACTAGCCGGTCGACGTCATCGCTCGACCACGGGCCACGGGGGTGCCCGTCGAGCAGGCGCAGCATCGCGGCCACGCAGACGCCGCCCACGGAGGGTGGCGGTGCCGTGGCCAGCGTCCAGTCGTCGATCGAGGTGACCAGGCTGGGTCGCACGACGGCCTCGTACGCCGCCAGGTCCGCCGGCCCGAGCAGGCCGCCGCGGTCGAGCACGTCGGCCGCGATCAACCGGCCGACCTCGCCGTCGTACATCGCCGCGGGGCCTTCGGCCGCGATCAGCTCCAGCGACGCCGCGAGATCGGGCACGACGACCGGGTCGGTGGTCACCTCACCCAGGCTGTCGTGGACGGCGGCGCGACTGGCGTCGTCCCAGCCGAACACGTCGTCGTGTACGTGGTCGAGGTAGTAGCGCGATGCCGAGCTCAGCCGGAAGCCTTCTCGGGCGACGGCGATTGCGGGCGCGACGATCTCGGCCCATCCCAGCCGACCCTCGCGCGCGTGGGTCTCCCCGAAGGCCGCCAGTGCGCCGTGCACCGCGACCGAGCCGGGCCCGATCGTCACGTCGACCCCGCCGCCGTAGGCCGTGGTCACGTCCCAGGTGCCCCGGCCCAGCGGTCGATCGGTGTCGCGTCCGGGCATGTCCATCCACCCGTCGACCGTGTAGGCGCCGGTGCCGTCGGCAGGCTGCACGGTCACGAACCCGCCCGAGCTGAGCGACACGATCCCGACCTCGTTGACCATGGTGACCAGGGCCGCGGCGAGCGCGGCGTCGACGGCGTTGCCGCCGGCTCGCACGACCTGCTCGCCGGCGTCGGCCGCGGCCTCGTTGGGGGCGGCGATGGCGACGTCGGGCATGGTCAGACGCTACCGATCGCGGGCCGGGCGGTGGCGACGCCGGCCGGTCAGCGGGCGGAGAGCTCTTCCAGCTCGGCCTCGAGCTGCGGTCCCGGCACGACATGGGTGACCGCGCGGACGACGGGCACCAGCAGCGCGACGAGCGCGGCGGCGGTGGCCGTGATGCCGAGCAGGGTGAAGCCGTGCACGTAGCCCGCCTCGACGGGGTAGCCGTCGGCGCGCGCGCCGGCCGTCACGACGCTGGCCAGCACGGCGCCACCGAGAGCTCCGCCGACGGTGCGGATGTTGGCGTTCATCCCGCTGGCGACACCCGTCTGCGACTGGGGCACCGCGGCGACGACGAGGTTCGACATGGCAGCGAACGCGAGTCCGAACGCGAGGCCGAGCACGGTGGTCTCCACGACGACCTGCCAGGCGCTCTCGTGGAAGAGGACGAGGCCGAAGGTGCCGGCAGCGGTCAGGGCCGCGCCGGCGACCAGGATCGCCTTGGACCCGTGCCGCGCAGCCAACCGCCCCGACACCAGGCCGGCGACGAACGTGGCCGCCGTCTGGGGCAGCAGGATCAGCCCCGACTCGGTGACGCTGAGCCCGAAGCCGTAGCCGGTGTCCTCGGGCGACTGCAGGAAGGCCGGCAGGAAGGCGAACATGGAGTACATGCCCATGCCGAAGAGCAGGGCGACCAGGTTGACCGTCCACACCGTCGGGATCCGCATCATCTGCATGTCGACCAACGGGCTGTCGCTGCGCGACTCGGCGAGGACCCAGACCGGCAGCACCACGGCTGCGACGACGAAGAGCGTGACCGTGAGGGGCGAGGACCAGCCCCAGCTGTGTCCCTGGCTCACCGCGAGCAGGAGGGCCACCAGCCAGCCCGACAGCAGGAACGCCGTCGCGACGTTGATCCGGCCCGGTGTCCGCTCCGGGGACTCCGGCACCCACACGGCGGCAGCCACGGTCGCGACAGCGGTGAGGATCATCGGCAGCCAGAACAGCCAGTGGTAGCCGAGGGCGTCGACGACCGGGCCGGCGAGCACCAGTCCGATCCCACCACCCACGGCCAGCAGCGCCGCCGAGGTGCCGACCGCTCCCGCGACCTTGTCGCGGGGGAACTCGTCGCGGATGATCCCGAACGTCAGCGGCAGCACCCCACCGCCGAGACCCTGCACCGCGCGCGCTGCGATCAGGACCCCGATCGTCGGTGCCAACGCCGCCATCAGGGAGCCGACGGTCAGCGCCGCGAGGGTGAAGACGAGCATCCGCTCCTTGCCGACCTTGTCGCCGATCCGGCCGATGATCGGGGTGAAGACCGATGCCGAGAGCAGGTAGGCGGTGAGCACCCAGGTGACGGTCGCCTGGTCGGTGTCGAGCGCCTTCTCGATCGTCGGCAGCACGGGGTTGACCATCGACTGCAGCAACGAGAACGACGCGACGCCGACGCAGAGCACGACGAACGTGACGCGGTAGTCGGTGCGGCGGTCGGTGGCAGACATGGGGATCCTCGAGATCGGGAGACGGCGGCGCTCAGGTAGTTGACCAGATCAAGCATCTGGGACGCTCCGGCATTCCCGCCGAGCGCGTGATCCTGTTCACCCGGGCCCACGAGGGCCGGGGTCACTGGCAGGATCGGAGCGTGAACGACCACGATCTCGAGCTGCTCCGCCGGGCCATCGCGATCTCTGCGAGCGCGCGCGAGCACGGCAACCACCCCTTCGGCGCGCTGCTGAGCGATCCGTCGGGCTCGGTGGTGCTCACCGCGGAGAACACCGTCGTCACGGGTCGCGACGTCACCGGGCACGCCGAGACCAACCTGGTCCGGCTGGCTTCCGCGACCTACGAGCCGAGCGAGCTCGCGGCGTACACGCTCTACACGAGCTGCGAGCCCTGCGCGATGTGTGCGGGCGCGATCTACTGGGCCGGGGTGGGCCGGGTCGTCTACGCGCTGAGCGAGGTCGAGCTCTACCGGCTGACCGGCGACCATGACGAGAACCCGACGCTCACCCATCCGTGCCGCTCGGTCTTCGCGGACGGCCGGCGCCCGACGGCGGTCGACGGCCCCGCACTCGAGGACGAGGCACGGGTGCCGCACATCGGGTTCTGGGTCGACGGGCCGACCGACGGGGGCTGAGGTCAGGCGGGCTCGCTGATGTTGACCAGCCAGGTCAGCCCGAAGCGGTCCTTGCACTGGCCGAACACGTCGCCCCACATCTGCTTCTCGAGCGGCACGTGCACCTCGCCGCCGGTCGAGAGCGCCTCGAACCAGCCGCGCAGCTGGGCGTCGTCGTCGCCGCTCAGGCTCAGGCAGTTCATGTCGCCGCGGGTCATCGGGGCATCACTGGGGGAGTCGGAGCCCATCAGGGTCAGCGGGCCGGCGGCGAGCTGGGAGTGCATCACCTTGTCGGCCTGGTCGCCCTCCATGCCCATGTCGCCGTAGGTCATGACGCTGAGCTCGCCGCCGAAGAGCGACTGGTAGAACTCCATCGCCTCGCGTGCCTCGCCGAGGAAGTGCAGGTAGGGGTTGAGCAGCGTGGTCATCGGATCTCCTTGGTAGGGGTGTGGCGAGTCTGACTCGGCGCGGCCGCGAGAATCATCGCCGCGTCGCGACCGGTAGGAAGGGAGCATGACGGAGACCGCTGACAACCTCGCGCGCGAGCGTGAGCGGGCGCTCGATCGGCTGCGCTCGCTGCAGGACGACTTCGCCGGTGTCGTCGAGGCGTCGAAGGACTCGAACGCCGACGACGAGCACGACCCGGAGGGCCACACGATCGCCTTCGAGCGCTCCCAGACCTCGACGCTCATCCGCCAGGCCGAGCAGCGGTTGGCGGAGGTGGAGGCGGCCCGACGGCGGCTCGCGGACGGGACGTACGGCGTGTGCGAGGTCTGCTCGGAGCCGATCGCCGCCGATCGGCTCGACGCACGCCCGACCGCGCGCACGTGCGTGGCTCACGTCGACGGCTGACCGTTCAGGCCAGACCATCAGGCCGGACCTTCAGGCCGGACCTTCCGGCCAGCCCGCGCAGGTCGGGCGGCCCGTCGACGGCGTGCTCGCGCAGCATCTCGATCGGGATCAGCTCGAGGGCGCGGTAGTTGGTCGAGGCCAGGACGACCGGCGCCGCGGCTCCGGCCTTGTAGGACTGCAGCCAGCGCCCCGCGACCACGCACCACCGGTCGCCGGGGTGCAGCCCCGGGAAGGACCACTCCGGTCGCGGTGTGCCCAGGTCGTTGCCGACCGAGCGCTGATGCTCGAGGAAGTCGGCGGTGACCACCGCACAGACGGCGTGCAGCCCGGCGTCGTCGGGCCCGCACGAGCAGCTGCCGTCCCGGTAGAAGCCGGTGACCGGGTCGGTGCCGCACGGCTCGAGTGCCCCACCGACGACGTTGCGCTCCACCACGTGCCGAGCCTAGGGCACCCCATCGGGCACACACGTCACACCGGACGGGCAGTCCCTGACGTTGGCGCGGGTTGCAATGCCCGTCAACACCAGGGATACCCGGTCGACCGGGTATCCCAGCCGGCCCCAGCGAGCGCTCAAGCGCAGTTGTCGCACTCGCCGATCGGGGGGATCGCCATGAAGCAGGTCGGGCAGATGGAGGGCATCTCGGCCTCGCGGGCCTTCTTGCGCTCGCGGGAGAGCACCATGCCGTAGCGCGGCGAGAGCGAGGCGTGGCCGCCGTCGGCCGGCATCACGGCGTCGGCCCAGCGGTAGCACTCCATCCGCGACGCGGCGGCGTGCTTCTCGCGGGCGACCGGGTCGGTGATCGGGTCGGCGCCGGTTAGGCGGAGCACCGCGTCGTAGTCCTCGCCGACGGTGCCGTGCAGCTTGTGCACGACCAGCGAGATCAGCGGCGGCTCGCCCTGCTCGAGGTTGACCGCGGCGACCTTGGCCAGGACGCGCCCGATCCAGTGGTTGGCGTGCCCACCCGTGTGCACCCCGGCCGCCTCCTGCACGGCGGCGGCGAGGTCGGTGTGGGTGATCAGGGCGTGGTAGGTCCCGGCGACGTCGGTCAGGACGGTGCGCGCCTCGACGGCCCACAGCTCCTCGGCCTCGGCCGAGTCCACTTCCTCCCGCTCTCCATCGGGATCCGAGGGATCGGGGGTGCGCCAGTGGGTGACCTGTTTGACCGTCATCGATTCCGTCCCGGGCCGAGGTGTGTCACGCGTGGTCGCGCGGCGCCAGCTCTTGTCCCGTCTCCTCATCGTAGGCCGCGCACGCCCAAGTGCCACCATGCGTCGTATGCAGTGCGACTACTACGCCCGCGCCGAGTGCCGCTCGTGCGCCTGGATCGAGCGTCCGTACGCCGACCAGTTGGCGGCCAAGCAGGCGCACTGCGAGTCGCTGCTGGCCGGCCATCGCGAGCTGGCGTGGGAGGCGCCGCAGGCGAGCGCGGAGGCGGGATTTCGCAACAAGGCGAAGATGGTGGTCGCCGGGACGACGGACGCCGCGACGCTCGGGATCCTCGATCCCGCCGGTCGCGGCGTCGACCTGCGCGACTGCGGCCTCCACGAGCCGGGCCTGCGCGAGAGCCTGCCGGTGCTGGCCGAGCTGGTCGCCCGGGCCGGCCTCACGCCGTACGACGTGGCGGCGCGACGCGGCGAGCTCAAGCACCTGCTCGTCACCCGAGCGCCGAGTGGCGAGCTGATGGTGCGCTGGGTGCTGCGGTCCCAGGAGCCGGTCGCGCGCCTGCGCAAGCACCTGCCGTGGCTCCTCGACCGGCTCCCGGTGGCCGTCGCGTCGGTCAACCTGCAGCCCGAGCACAAGGCGGTGCTCGAGGGTGAGCGCGAGATCGTGCTGAGCGATGGGGCGACCCTGCGGATGCGGGTCAACCACCTCGACCTCCACCTGCGTCCGCAGAGCTTCTTCCAGACCAACACCGCGATCGCCGCCGCGCTCTACCGCCAGGCGACGACCTGGGTCGACCAGGCGCACCCGCGCGAGGTCTGGGACCTGTACTGCGGCGTGGGTGGCTTCGCCCTGCATCTCGCGCGCGAGGGCCGCCGGGTGCGCGGTGTCGAGATCAGCCCCGAGGCGATCCGCAGCGCCGAGCACACCCGCGACGAGGCGGGGCTCCCCGGCGTCGGCTTCGAGGTCGGCGACGCGACGCGTGTCGGTGCGGGCCGCCCCGACCTCGTCGTCGTCAACCCACCCCGACGCGGCATCGGGCCGGAGCTGGCAGCCTGGATCGAGGCGTCCGACGCCCGCGGGGTCGTCTACTCCAGCTGCAACGCCGAGAGCCTCGCGCGCGACCTCGACGCCCTGCCGTCGTACGTCGCCCGCCGGGCCCGGCTCTTCGACATGTTCCCCCAGACCGCCCACCACGAGGTGCTGGTGGCGCTGACGCGGGCCTGACGTAGGTTCGACCTGTGGCCGAGGACTACTGCGATCTGTGTGACCTGCCGTTCAGCACCTGCGTCCACGGCAACCCACCGGCCCCGCCGCCGGTCGCGGCGCCGAAGGCCACGCCGGTGACCCGCCGACGCACCCCGGGCGCCAAGGCGGTCAAGGCCGCCGAGCCCGCGCGGCCGCGGCTGAGCACCCAGCCCGAGGACTTCAAGCCCTGGGTCGTCAAGCTGCTGCAGGAGTCCGGAGGCCGCGCCGAGGTCGACACGCTGATGGAGGAGCTCGGCACGCGGGCCGCCTCGATCCTGCTGCCGCGCGACCTGGAGCACGGTCCTCAGGGCGAGCTGCGCTGGCGCACGGCGGCGCGCAAGGCGCGGGTCGCGCTGCAGGACGACGGGGTCCTGATCGCCCCGCAGCCCA
>WLIH01000049.1 GCA_009702305.1 Actinomycetota bacterium
CGACCTTCATGGTCACCCGCTGAGCATGTCTCGGCTCCGGACGCTGGCCGCCGCGGTCCTCGTGACCGTGGCGGCCGGCGCCAGCCTGGTGCTGCCCGCCGCCCCGGCGTCGGCGGCTGCGTGCACGACCGACGCGGGCGTCAGCGTCGTCGTCGACTTCGCCGGACTCGGCGGGGGAGTCGACCAGGTCTGTCTCCCGGACGGGGGCGGCGACAAGGCAGCCGCGCTCTTCGCCGAGGCGGGCTTCCCACTCACCTACGCCCAACGCCAGCCCGGCTTCGTGTGCCGGGTGAGCGGCCTCCCGACGTCCGACCCGTGCGTCAACACCTCGCCCGAGGACGCGTACTGGGGGCTGTGGTGGTCCGACGGCGAGACCGGGGAATGGGTCTACAGCACCCTGGGCGTCGGCTCGCTCAGCATCCCCGACGGCGGTTACGTCGCGTTCGCCTTCGACGACTCGGCCTCCGACCAGATCCGCCCCGGGGTCGCGCCTGCGACGCACCCCGACTCGACGCCCAGCCCGAGCACCCGACCGACGACGCAGCCCACCGCCCGACCCACCACCCGGCCCACCGACCGGCCCACCGCCCTGCCCACCGGCTCGACCGACGGGCCGCGATCGACGACGGAGCCGAGCGGCCCCGGGTCGGGAGCCGTCGAGGCGACCTCGGCCGCGACCTCGGCCGACGAGGAGTCCGCGCCGAGCGACCCGGCGTCCAACTCCTCGACAGCCTCGACAGCCTCGACCGACGAGCCGAGCGACGGCTCGGCCGGCGGCGATGCGACCCCGCCCACGTCCGAGGACGACGGCGGCCTGCCGACCTGGGTGGCTCCCGTGCTGGTCGCGCTGCTCCTCGGCGCCGCCGGTGTCGCGGTCGTCGTACGCCGACGCACCGGCGGCGACGCGTGAGGGCCGCGCGCCAGCCGCGCGACCTGCACCCGGTCGCCTGGTGGGTCTGGGCCATCGGCCTGGCCGCTGCGGCGTCGTTCACGACCAACCCGTTCACCCTGCTGCTCCTGGTGGGAGCCGCCGCCCTGGTCGTGACCCTGCGTCGCTCGGACCAGCCCTGGGCGGGCTCCTTCCGCATCTACGTCTGGCTGGGCGTCGCGATCGTGGTGATCCGGGTGCTCTTCCGACTCGTGCTCGGCGGCGCCTACCCCGGCACCGTGCTCCTCGACCTGCCGGAGATCCCGCTGCCGGACGCCGCCGCGGGCATCGTCCTGCTCGGGCCGGTCACCCGGGAGGCGCTGCTCGCGGGTCTCTACGACGGCCTGCGTCTCGCGACGATCGTGATCTGCATCGGCGCGGCCAACGCCCTGGCCAACCCCAAGCGGCTGCTGCGCTCGGTGCCGCCGGCGCTCTACGAGATCGGCACCGCTCTCGTGGTGGCGGTGACCGTGCTGCCGCAGTTCGCCGACAGTGTGCGACGGGTGCGCGCCGCCCAGGGGCTGCGCGCGGGTGCGACCGGTCGAGTCGGGCGGCTGCACCGGTTCCTGGTGCCGGTCCTCGAGGACGCGATCGACCGCTCCCTCGCGATGGCGGCCGGCATGGACGCTCGCGGCTACGGCCGCGCCGCCGGCCTGACGATGGCCGAGCGTCGGCGCACGGGCGCGCTCATGGTGCTCGGCCTGTGCGGCCTCTGCATCGGCACCTACGCCGTCCTCGACAGCACCGCCCCGCGGGTGCTGGCCGCGCCCATGCTGGTGCTCGGCGTGCTGCTGGCGATGGCCGGGCTGCTCAGCGCCGGACGTCGCGTCGAGCGCAGCCGCTACCGCGCGGACCGCTGGCAGTGGCCGGAGCTGGTGGTGATGGCCGGCGGCCTCGGAGCCGGCGTGCTCGGCTGGTGGGTCGGCGAGCAGGAGATCACGATCGCCTACCCCGACCTGGTCGCCGTGCCGACGGTCAGCCTCGCGGTGCTGGCCGGCATCGCCCTGGCGGTGGCCGGCGGCCTCACCGCACCGCCCGCAGCGACCGCGGCCTCGCGGGCGGGCCGATCGGCGGTCTTCGCGTGATCGAGCTGCGCAGCATCGGCTTCTCCTACGGCGCGGAGCACCCGCCGGTCCTCGACGGACTCGACCTCACCATCGGCGAGGGCGAGCTGGTGCTGGTCTCCGGGCCCACCGGGGTCGGCAAGTCCACCCTGCTCGGTGTCGTCACCGGACTGGTGCCGCGCTTCTCGGGCGGAGTCCTCGACGGCGACGTGCGGCTCGACGGCGTCAGCATCGTGCGCACCCCGCCGCGCGAGCGGGCCCACGCGATCGGCTATGTCGGCCAGGACCCGGCGATGGGCTTCGTGACCGACACGGTCGAGGAGGAGCTCGCCTACGGGATGGAGCAGCTCGGTCTGCCACCCGCCACGATGCGCCGCCGGGTCGAGGAGACCCTCGACCTGCTCGGCGTCGCCGACCTGCGCGGGCGCGACCTGCGCACCCTCTCAGGAGGCCAGCAGCAGCGGGTCGCGATCGGAGCGGTGCTGACCATGCACCCGAGGCTGCTGGTGCTCGACGAGCCGACCTCGGCCCTCGACCCGACCGCGGCCGAGGAGGTGCTGGCGACCCTCACCCGCCTGGTGCACGACCTGGGTGTCTCGGTGCTCCTCGCCGAGCACCGACTCGAGCGGGTGCTGCCCTTCGCCGACACGATGTGCCTGATGACCGGCGACGGCCGGGTCCAGGTCGGCGACACGGCGTCCCTGCTCGCCGGCTCCCCGGTGGTCCCGCCGCTGGTCGAGCTCGGCCTCGCCGCAGGGTGGCACCCCCTGCCGCTCAACGTCCGCGAGGCCCGGCGCCGGGTCCGCGGCTTGACCGACCGGCTCGTGCCGGTGCCCTCGGACCCGCCTGCTCCGCCGGCCGACCCGGGCCTCTCCGCGCGCTCCGTCACGGTCACCCACGGGCGCACCGTCGCGCTGCGCGACGTCGACCTGCTGCTGCCGCGCGGTCGGGTCACGGCGCTGATGGGACGCAACGGCGCCGGCAAGTCGTCGCTGCTGTGGGCGCTGCAGGGCACCGGTCAGCGTCAGTCCGGACGGCTCGACGTCGAGGGCGTCGACCCGGCCGACCTCGCCCCGGCGGAGCGGCGCCGCCGTGTCGGCCTGCTGCCGCAGAACGCCGCCGACCTGCTCTACCTGGAGACCGTCGCGGCCGAGTGCGCCGCCGGCGACGGCGGCACCGGCGCCTGCCGGCTGCTGCTCGACACCCTGGTGCCGGGGGTGCCGGACGACGCGCACCCCCGCGACCTCTCCGAGGGGCAGCGGCTCGCCCTGGCCCTCGCGATCGTGCTCGCGGCCCGCCCGCCGGTGGTGCTGCTCGACGAGCCGACCCGGGGTCTCGACTACGGCGCCAAGCGCGCCCTGTCGGCCAGCCTGCGCGAGCTCGCCGATGCCGGTCACGCCGTGCTGGTCGCCACCCACGACGTGGAGTTCGTGGCGCAGGCCGCCGACGAGGTGGTCGTGCTCGCCGAGGGCGAGGTCGTCTCCTCGGGACCGGTCCGCCGGGTCGTCGCCGAGTCGCCAGCCTTCGCCCCCCAGGTCACCAAGGTGCTCGGGGCGCCGTGGCTGCGGGTCGACGAGGTGCTGGCCGTGCTCGCCGGTCGACCCGCATGAGCGCCACCTCGCGCGCGGTGCCGCTTTCGCGGCGCTCCGCCGCCGTCCTGGGCCTCGCGTCGCTCGCCGGGTTGATGATGCTCGTCTGGCCGCTGCTGCTCCGGGTGCCCGAGGGCACCCGCGTCGACCCGCCGTTCCTCTTCCTGGTGCTGCTGCCGGTGATCGTCGCCGTCGTGCTGGCCGAGGTCAGCGAGGGCGGTCTCGACCCGCGGGTGCTCGCGATCCTCGGGGTGCTCAGCGCGGTCAACGCACTGGCCCGGGCCCTGTCGCCCGGCCTCGCGGGGGTCGAGCTGGTCTTCTTCCTGCTGGTGCTCGCCGGGCGGGTCTTCGGGCCCGGGTTCGGGTTCGTGCTGGGCTGCACCTCGCTCTTCGCCTCGGCGCTGATGACGGCGGGCGTCGGACCGTGGCTGCCCTACCAGATGCTCGTCTCCGCGTGGGTCGGGATGGGCGCCGGCCTGCTGCCCCGACGGCTGCGCGGCCGCGCGGAGATCGCGGCCCTCGCCGTCTACGGCGTCGTCGCGGCGTACCTCTTCGGCATGCTGATGAACCTCTCGAGCTGGCCCTTCCTGCTCGGTGTCTACGTGCCCGGCCACGAGAGCTCGCTGGCGTTCGTCCCCGGCGCGCCGCTGGGGGACAACCTGCGCACCTTCGGGGTCTACACGCTGCTCACCTCCACGGGTGGGTGGGACACGATCCGCGCGGTCACCAACGTCGTGGCGATCGTCGTGCTCGGCCCTACCGTGCTCAGCACGCTGCGCAGAGCCTCGCGCCGGGCGCTCGTGACCGGCGAAATCGCAGCGCGTCCGGTGCTCTGACGCCTACTCTTCGGGCACCCGCACCTGGAGGTCCCCCGTGTCCCGCACCCGCCGCGTCGTCGTCCTGCTCGCCATCGCCCTCGGCTGCCTCGCGGGTCTGGTCGCCCTGCCCGCGACCACCAGTGCCCGGGCCGTGCCCGCCGACGCGCTGGCCGAGCTGCGCCCGCTGACGACGTACGAGACGTCGGGCTACCGCTGGGAGAACTACGGGACCCCGGACCTGATCGAGCTGTACGTCGATGGCGCCGGCCGCCTGGGCGTCGTGAGCGTCGACCCCGAGGCGCACACCCTGACCGTCGAGACGCGCGACCCGTCCAGCTATGCGGTCGTCGGGGCGCCGCGGGTGATCTCGTTCGCCGACGCGCCGGTCTACGGCGACTTCTACGCCGCCCCCGACGGCACCTTCTACGTGCTGCTCGGCCGCGACAACCTCCAGGAGAAGGACGCGCTCGAGGTCGTCGACATCCGGCACTACTCAGCCGACTGGTCGCTGCTCGGCACCGGGCACCTGCGCGGCGACGCCGACGAGAACGGCATCTACGAACCCTTCGCCTTCAGTGCGCCCGACATGGCGATCGTCGGCTCGCGCCTGGTGGTCAACATGGCGCGCACGATGTACCAGAGCGGTGACGGACTCCACCACCAGGCCAGCCTGCCGTTCGAGGTCGACCCAGTCACGATGAAGGCGGCCAGCTTCGCCTCCCTCAACGGCGGCAACGCGCCCTACTCCAGCCACTCCTTCAAGCAGCTCGTGGCCGCCTCGGGCAAGGGGGTGGCGATCCTCGATCACGGCGACGCCTACCCGCGAGCCCTGCAGCTGAGCGTGCTGTCCGGCTACACGACCGGCAACAGGTCGGCGAAGGCCTTCACGATCTTCCCGTTCGACGGAGCCGTCGGCGACAACCGCACCGGCGTCGACGTGACGGCGATGTACGCCGGCCCGTCGGGCGTCCTGACGGTCGGCAACGCCGTCCCGCACCAGCACCCGGTCAAGGGCGTCTCCGGAGCCAAGGAGAGCTACCGGCGCAACGTCTACGCGATCAGCACCGACCCGGTGACCGGCACCAGCCGCTTCCAGTGGCTCACCGAGCTCGACCCCACGGGCGGCGCCACCGCGCTCGAGCCGCGGGTCGTGCAGGTCGCCGACGACCGTTACGCCGTGCTGTTCTCCCTGCGCACCGGCACGGTCGCCAAGGGCGCGCTCACCATGGAGTACCGCCTGGTCGACTCCAGCGGCGCCGTCCTCGCCTCGCGCAGCTGGCCCGGGTCCTACTTCAGCCCGATCACCGAGCCCGTGCTGCTCGGCCACGACATCCTGTGGGCCGGTCTCGACCCCCGCGTCGAGAACGAGTCGAGCGTCACGCCGTATCTCTACGGCCTCGATGTCAGCGACCCGACCACGCCTGTGCGCGTCGGGCAGGGGAGCACCACGAGCCCCACCTCGACCTCCACGCCGACCTCGAGCCCGACGCCCACGTCGTCGCCGACGCCCTCCCCGACCTCCCCGCCGACGACGCCCCCCACCGACGACCCGGCCGACTCGTCGCTGGCCGGGTTGCAGGCCCGGGGCGGACGGCTCAGCCCGGCTTTCACCCCCGACCTGCGCAGCTACCAGGTGAGCATGAAGCGCCGCCAGCGCAGCCTGCTGCTCACCGCGACGCCGTCGGTGCCCGGCGCGATGGTCGTGTGGAAGGCCTTCGGCTCGCGGATCGCCTCCACCGACATCAGCCTGTCGCTGTCGAGTGGCTCGACCAGCCTCGTGAAGGCCGTCGTCACCTCCGCCGACGGCAGCACCCGCACGACCTACAAGGTCAGCGTGACCCGGGCCTGAGACGGCTCAGGGGCGCACGAGCAGGATGCGGTCGTCGCCCTCGGTCGGCGTGCCGCGGGTGTCTCGGTTGCTCGTCATCACCCACAGGTCGCCGTCGGGGCTGACCTCGACGGTGCGCATCCGGCCGTAGTCGCCGACGAAGTACGCCGTGGCGTCGCTGGCCAGCGCGCCGTCGACGGTGATGCGCCACAGCCGCTCGCCCTTCAGCGCAGCCAGCCACAGGTAGCCGTCGAGGTAGGCGAGCCCGGAGGGCGACGCATCGTCGGTGCGCCAGGTGACCCGCGGGTCGACGTAACCCTCCGCCTCGCCGCCGGTGCCCTCGACGGCCGGCCAGCCGTAGTCGGAGCCCGGCTCGATGAGGTTGAGCTCGTCGAAGGAGTCGGCGCCGAACTCCGAGGCCCACAGCCGATCGCCGTCGAAGGCGAGGCCCTGCACGTTGCGGTGGCCGTAGCTCCACACGGCCGTGCCGCCGGGGTTGCCCGGCGCGGGATCCCCGTCGGCGGTCAGGCGCAGGATCTTGCCACCGAGGCTGCCGAGATCGGGCGCGCGCTCGGGCTCCCCGCCCTCGCCCGTCGAGGCGTAGAGGTAGCCGTCAGGCCCGAAGACCAGCCGCCCGCCGTCGTGGATGTAGCCGTTGGGGATGCCGGTGAAGATCGGCTCGACCGGCCCGATCCGGCCACCGCCGATGCGGGCGCGCACGATGCGGTTGTCGCTGACCGTGCTGACGTAGAAGTAGGCCAGGTGGTCGTTGTCGTACGTCGGCGAGAGGGCGACGCCGAGCAGGCCGGCCTCGCCCTGCGGGGCAGCTGCCTCGATCGTGCCGAGCTCGACCACGCGGTGGGCGTCGCCCTTGATCATCAGCACGCGGCGGGTGTCGCGCTCGGTGACGATCGCGTCGCCGTTGGGCAGGAAGGCGAGTCCCCACGGCGCCTCGAGGCCGGTCGCGATCTCCTCGACGACCTGCGGGTCCGCCGGCTCGCCGCTCGGGGTGCTCGTCCCCTCGGACGGACTCGGCCCGGTGGTGGGCTCGGTGGGCGTCGGCGACGCGCTGATCGGGGCGCTCGACGACGTCTCGATCAGGGTCACGGTGCTCTCATTGCCGTCGTCGACGCACGACGTGAGCAGCAACGCGCCGGTGATCCCGATCGCAGCCGCGGCGACCCTGCTGATCGGCCTCATCGCGAGCCCGAGCCTCAGGCCACGCGCTGCAGGAAGTCGAGCAGCAGCGCGTGCACCCGCTCGGGCTGCTCCATGGCGATGAAGTGGGTGCCGTCGAGCTCGGTGTAGGTGGCCCCGTCGATGCGGGCCGCGGCGGTGGCCATGTCGCGGGCGCCGGCGAGGACGTCCCACCTGCCGGCGACGAAGGCGGCCGGGACGCGGATGTTCTTCAACGAGACCCGACCGTGCTCGGAGGTGCGCAGCGCCAGGTGGAAGTACCAGCCCAGGGGGGTGGTGAGGAACTCGTTGACTGCGACCTCGGCCAGGGCGGGATCGCGCACGGGGAGCATGAAGCCGCTGTGGCTGATCAGGTCGATCGCGCGCGGCCCGACCGGCAGGCGCGACACGACGGGCGTGAGGGCGGGGCCGACGTACTTCATCACCCGCGAGAGGTTGACCGTCAGGGCGCGGGCGACCGGGTGCGGCAGACGGAGCGGGGCGAGCATGGTGCGGAAGGTGTCGCCGGGCACGCCGGCCACGGCGAACAGGCCGCTGACCCGCTCGGGGTGACGGAAGGCCAGCTCGAACATCGTGTTGACGCCCATCGACCACCCCATCAGCACGGCCCGGTCGATGCCGAAGTGGTCCATCACCGAGAGGCCGTCCTCGACGAACTCCTCGATGCCGACCCGGTCCGGGTCGCGGGGGCGGTCGGAGCCGCCCGTGCCGCGGTGGTTCCACGAGACGACACGCACGGTGCACGCCGGGTCGAGCAGCGCCGGCCAGGTCCACGGGTTGGTGCCGAGCCCGTTGCACAGCACGACGGTGGGGCCGGTCTTGGTCTCGTCGGGGTCGTTGGTCCACGCGCGCAGGCGCGTGCCGTCGTCGGAGAGCACCTCGTGGAAGGCGAGGGACGACGTGGCGGCGGCTCGGGCCGCGGAGATCCGCATGCCCTGATTGTGCCTGAGCCCGCCGACGATCAGCCCTGGCGCACCCGCGGTGTCGGGGCCGAGGTGCTCTGTTCGGCCTCCGGCGCCGTACGTCGGGCGGCGAAGTAGTCGTCCACCTCGTCGCGCTCGGCGCGACGCTGGGCCAGGGCGGTGCAGGCGACCATCGCGTTGCGGCGGGCCTGCTGCTGGGACTGGACGGCCCACTGCTGAGCGACGTCGCCCAAGGCGATGAACGGTGCGGCGAGCGGAAGGCTCCGAGACATCTGCAGCTCCTGGTGGTGGGTGCAGCCTCAGGCTAGACCCGCCTGCGCGCACTCCGCGTCTCCGTCGGATGACGACCAGGTGAACGATCACGCGCCGCCGCGGTGCGGTCTCAGTCGGGCACCGGGGCAGGCAGCGGGGGAGCGGTGCGCGTCGCCCCGACGCTGGCCAGCACGACGCAGGCCATCGCCAGCCACTGCAGCGGGCCGAGCAGCTCGCCGAGGACCACGATCCCGGCGAGCGCGGCGGCGGCCGGCTCCAGGCTCATCAGGATCCCGAACACCGCCGGCTTGAGGCTGCGCAGGGCGACCAGCTCGCAGCTGTAGGGCACCACCGAGCTCAGCAGGCCGACCGCGCAGCCGAGCAGCAG
This sequence comes from Actinomycetota bacterium, assembly GCA_009702305.1. Lineage (GTDB taxonomy): Bacteria > Actinomycetota > Actinomycetes > Propionibacteriales > Nocardioidaceae > Nocardioides. The sequence continues at coordinate 8,988 of WLIH01000049.1, forward strand.
GACGTGCGTCTGGGCCAGGTCGCCGCGCCCGGCCGTGGCGGCGTACGGCGTGAACATCAGCGCCGCGACCAGGCTGGCCACCACGAGGCCGTCGAACCCCTCCCACCGCGCGCCCGTCTGCGCGCTGAGCAGGATGTACGACGCCCACGCGGCCCCGGCGAGGAGTGCGAAGAGCGCACCGGCGAGCGTGACGTCGCCGCCGTCGAAGCCGAGCAGCACCACCCCGACGGCAGCCAGCCCCACCCAGGCGAGGTCGCGCAGCCGGCGCGAGCCGAGGACGGCCAGGGTCAGCGGCCCGACGAACTCGATCGTCACCGCGATGCCGAGCGGGATCCGCTGGAAGGACTGGTAGATCGCCCAGTTCATGACGCCGAGACTGAGGCCGAAGCCGACGACGACGAGCCAGTCGGCGCGCGAGCGCCCCCGCAGCCGCGGTCGGGTGACGGCCGCCAGCACCACGACCGAGGCGGTCAGGCGCAGCCACACGATCGTGGTCGGCGCGACCTCGTCGAAGAGGCTCTTCGCGATGCCGGCGCCGAACTGCACGGACAGGATGCCGATCAGGACCAGCCAGATCGGTGAGAGCAGCCGCGCGGTCGAGGTGCTCATGGGTCCCATCTAAGCGTGCCCCGCGGTCCGGCCGGGGGGCGCCCGCGGACACGCGCGCGGGTCGACCCCGGCGGCGCCGTACCCTGGAGTCATGACCGGCTCGACCTCCCAGGACCCCGCCCCGCACGACCTCAAGCCCCGCTCGCGCGACGTCACCGACGGCCTCGAGAAGGCTGCCTCGCGCGGCATGCTGCGTGCGGTCGGCATGGGCGATGACGACTGGGAGAAGCCGCAGATCGGCGTGGCCTCGAGCTGGAACGAGATCAC
>WLIH01000005.1 GCA_009702305.1 Actinomycetota bacterium
ATCCGGGGCAAGGACGCGACGCCGTACCTCCTCGGTCGCATCGTCGAGATCACCGGCGGCGCGAGCCTGACGGCCAACATCGCCCTGGTCCGGCACAACGCCCGGCTGGGCGCTGCGATCGCCGGGGAGTACGCCGCGCTGCGCGCGTGAGCGGGATACGGCAGTCTGACCGCGTGCACTACGTGGGCGTCGACCTGGCCTGGGGGGTGCGGCAGCCGACGGGGCTCGCCGTGCTCGACCCCGACGCGCGCCTGCTGCACGTCTCGGCGGTGCGCACCGACGAGGAGATCGAGGCCGCCCTCGCGGCGTACGTCGACGGGCCCTGCCTGGTCGCCATCGATGCGCCGCTGGTGGTGCGCAACGCGACCGGCAACCGGGCCTGCGAGGCGGCGCTCAACCGCGACTTCGCCCGCTTCGACGCCGGGGCGCACCCCTCGAACACCGGCAAGCCGGAGTTCAGCGACGTGCCCCGCGGTGCGCGGCTGGCCGGCTCGCTCGGGCTCGACCTCAATCCCCGCTCGGGTCGCGCCCGACGTGCGATCGAGGTCTACCCGCACCCGGCGACCGTCGCGCTCTTCCGGCTCGGCCGCACGCTGAAGTACAAGAACAAGCCCGGCCGCGAGCTCGACGGGCTGCGTGCCGAGCTGCTCACGCTGATGGACCTGGTGGAGAGCGTCGTGCAGATCGACGCCAGCTGGGACGAGCTGCGCCATGCCGTCGTCGGGGCGACCCGCAAGAGCGAGCTGCGCGTCGTCGAGGACCAGGTCGACGCCGTGGTCTGCGCCTACGTCGGGCTCTTCGCCGATCGCCACCCCGACCGCACCACGACGTACGGCGCCGAGGGCGGTCAGTGGGAGGACGGCTACATCGTCGTGCCGAGCCTGCCGGCCGACCTCGAGCCGACGCCGCGTCCCAAGCGCCCCGAGCGCGACCCGGTGCGCACCGGCACGGAGGCCTACGCCGCGCGGCTGCCCGAGCTGACGGCCGCGGGCGAGCGCTGGGTCGATCTGGTGCGCAGCATCCTCGACGAGGCCGGCATCAACTACCTGACCGTCACCGGTCGCACGAAGTCCGTGGCGTCGTTCGCGGCCAAGGCCGCCCGTCGCGACGCCTCGGGCGCCCTGCTCTACCCCGACCCGCTCGCCGACATGACCGACCAGCTCGGCGTCCGGGTGATCACCTACGTGCAGAGCGACGTCGTCGCGGTCGCCGACCTGCTCGGCGACCAGGTGGTCGTCAAGGACGACCGCGACATGGGCCGCGAGACCGCCAGCCAGGGCCGTTTCGGCTACGCCAGCCGGCACCAGGTGATCGCGCTCGACGCGGTGCGCGAGGGCCAGCCGGAGTGGGAGTCGCTGCGCGGCCTGGTGGCGGCCGTGCAGATCCGCACGGTGCTGCAGCACGCATGGGCGGAGTTCGAGCACGACATCCGCTACAAGGGCACGGTGCCGGCCGAGCACGCCCTCGACTTCGACCGGCGCTTCACCCTGGCCGCCGGGCTGCTCGAGCTCGCGGACCGGGAGTTCTCCGAGATCCGCGACCGGCTGCGGGCCGGTGGACCGCGCTCCGAGCCGGTCGACGACGACCCGCGCATCGACCCGCGCGAGCTGGCGGCCTTCCTCGCCGGGCAGTACGCCGACGCGGGCTGGTCGCGCACCGACCACTACGCGTGGATCTCCGGGCTGCTGCTCGAGCTCGGCATCACCTCGCTCGACGAGCTGTCCGACGGCCTGGCCTCGATCCGCGACCTGGACCTCAACGAGCGGATGGACTACCGCTACCCGCCCGGTGCCGTCCGCCGTCTCGACGACGCCCTGCTCGCCTCCTACGGCGAGGACTACGTCGGGCTGCCCGGCAACGCTCACCGCGTCGCCCTGCTGCGCACCCGCCTGGAGCGGCTGCAGCAGCCGACCCCGTGACCGACCCCGTGACCAGCGCCTTGACCCGTCGCGGCTCCGGTCCGACGATCGCGTCGTGAGCGTCGACTTCCAGCCCGGTGGCGGCGAGCGCTGGCGCAGTCCGTGGGCGCAGTACGCCGCCCTGCGCGACCACGACCCGGTGCACCACGTCGTCCCAGCGGCCCGGCCCGGCGCCGACCACTTCGTGCTCAGCCGGCACGCCGACGTGCTCGCGGCGGCCGTCGATACGGCGACGTACTCCTCCGCGCAGGGGCTGACCACCGAGTACGGCGAGCTCGAGGCGATCGGGCTGGCCGACAACCCGCCGATGGTGATGCTCGACCCGCCGGAGCACACGGCGTTCCGACGGCTGGTGGCGCGGGGCTTCACGCCGCGCGCGGTGCGCGAGGTCGAGCCGCGGGTGCGTGCCTTCGTCGTCGAGCGGCTCGACCGGCTGGTGGCGGCCGGCGGGGGCGACATCGTGAGCGAGCTGCTCAAGCCGCTGCCGAGCATGGTCGTGGCCCACTACCTTGGGGTGCCCGACGCCGACCGTGCGCAGTTCGACGGCTGGACCGAGGCCATCGTCGCGGCCAGCTCGTCTGGCGAGCCGACCGGGGCCGCCGACGCGACCATGGAGATGCTGGGCTACTTCGGCGCCCTGATCGAGCGGCGCCGCAGCGAGCCGGGCGACGACACCGTCTCCCACCTTGTCTCGGCCGGCGTCGGCGACGACCCCGCCGGGCTGCTCTCGGTGCTGGCCTACGTCTTCACCATGGTCACCGGCGGCAACGACACTACGACCGGGGCGCTCGGCGGCGCGGTCCAGCTGCTCGCCGAGCACCCGGACGAGCGCGCCCGGCTGGTGGCCGATCCGAGTCTGATCGGCGACGCCGTCGAGGAGTTCCTGAGGCTCACCTCGCCGGTGCAGGCTCTGGCGCGGACGACGACGCGCGAGGTCGAGCTCCACGGTCGGCGGATCCCGGCGGGGCGCAAGGTGCTGCTGCTCTACGCCGCGGCCAACCGCGACCCGCGGCGCTACGGTCTCGACGCCGACTCCCTCGACGTGGGGCGGCGACCGAGTCAGATCCTCACCTTCAGCCAGGGCAGCCACCACTGCATCGGCGCGGCGGCCGCCCGGATGCAGGCGCGGGTCGCGCTCGAGGAGCTGCTGGCCCGCTGCCCCGACTTCACGGTCGACGATGCTGCGATCACCTGGGCTCCCGGGTCCTATGTGCGACGACCGACCTGCGTGCCGATCCGGACCCGTCCTCAACCCAACGGTTGACAACGTCGACCGGCGGACCTACGGTCGTAGTCAACCCAGCAGTTGACAAGGAGATGCCGTGAGCGACCAGCTGTCGCAGGTCTTCGCCGCCCTCGCCGACCCGCTGCGGCGCGACCTCGTGTCGCGGCTCAGCGACGGCGACGCCACGGTCGGCGATCTCGCCGCGCCGTACGACGTCAGCCTGCAGGCCGTCTCCAAGCACCTCAAGGTGCTCGAGCAGGCCGGACTGGTCTCGCGCAGCAAGGACGCCCAGCGACGCCCGGTGCACCTCGAGGCCGAGGTCTTCGACCTGATGACCGCGTGGATCGAGCGCTACCGCCGCCAGGCCGAGGCGCGCTATCAGCGCCTCGACGCCGTGCTGGCCGAGCTGGATGCCGACGGCGCCGACCTGCCCACCCCCTCTCGCACCCGAGGAGCAGCATCGTGACGACCAGCCCGACTATCCCGACCGGCCACCACCCCGGCGTCCGGATCGAGGCCGACGCACGTCTGCCGATCATCCGGATCACCCGCGACTTCCAGGCCACCCCGGCCCAGCTCTTCCGGGCGCACACCGACCCGGAGCTCTTCGCGCGGTGGGTCGGCCCCGACTCGCTGACCACCCGGATCGTCGAGTGGGAGGCGCGCACCGGCGGCGCGTGGCGCTACGTCGCCGTACGCGACGGCGAGGAGTACGCCTTCCGCGGCACCTTCCACGAGGTGCGCCCCGACCGGATCGTGCAGACCTTCACCTTCGAGGGCGACCCCGACGGGGTCGCGCTCGAGACCCTCACCTTCGAGGACCTCGGCGACGGGCGCACCCGGCTGCACGCCCAGTCACTGGTGGAGAGCTTCGAGAGCCGCGACCAATGGCTGGCCAGCGGCATGGAGGTCGGCCTCGACCAGGGCTACGCCAAGCTCGACGGGCTGGTGCGCGATGGCGCTGCCTGAGTCGCCGGCCGCACAGCACGCGGCGGTCGCGGGCCGCTTCGCCGACCTGGTCGCCGGCGTGGGCGACTGGGACGCTGCGTCGCCGGTCGCCGGGTGGACGGCGCGCGACGTGGTCGCCCACCTCCTCGAGTGGTTCCCCGGCTTCCTGCAGCACTTCGCCGGCGTCGAGCTCGCACCGGTCGATGCGACGGATCCGGTCGGCTCCTGGCCGGTCCGCACCGCCGACGTACAAGCACTGCTCGACGCCCCGGACGCCGACGGACGTGGCGTCGACGACCCGATGCTCGGCACCATGACGCTGCCCGAGGCGGTCGCGCGGTTCTACACCGCCGACGTGTTCATGCACACCTGGGACCTCGCCCGCGCGAGCGGCCAGGACGACCGGCTCGACGCCGACCAGTGCGCCGTGATGCTCGCCGGGATGAGCGAGATGGAGGACGCGATGCGCGGCTCGGGTCAGTACGGCCCGGCCGTCGACGTGCCGGCCGACGCCCCGGCGCAGGACCGGCTGCTCGGCTTCATCGGTCGGGACCCGGCCTGGCGCCCGCCCCGCGGCCTGACGCCGTCGTGACACAGCAGCGTCGTCCCGCCGGGCGTGGCGCAGCCCTGGTGTGTCGTGTCGTGCTGGGATGCCCGGTCGACCGGGTATCCCGACGGCGACCAGCGCGCGCTCACGCCGCCGGCCGGGTCACGCGATAGCGCACGAACGACGGCACGGCGATCGCCGCGATCACGGTGCCGACCACGACCAGGAACCCACCACCCGCGGCGGTGGCTGCCGCACCCACGGCGGCCGCGCTCGCGCCATGGGCCACGTCGGCGATGCGCGGGCCACCGGCGACCACGACGATGAAGACGCCCTGCAGGCGGCCGCGCACGGCATCGGCGGCGGCGCTCTGCAGCATCGACGTGCGGAAGGCGGCCGAGGCCATGTCGGCCGCACCGCCGACCACCAGCATCGCGAGCGCGACGGCCAGCATCGGTGTGCGCCACTGGTCGGCGAGTGCGACGGCGATGCCGAAGCCGGCCATCGCCACGCCCCACACCAGGATGCACACGATCACGGCCAGGCCCTGGCGCGTGACGCGCGAGACCCAGCCGCTGAAGACACCACCGACCACGGCGCCGGCCGGGATCGCCGCGAAGAGCAGCGCGAACACCAGCCCACCCTCGTCAGGCCCGCCGAAGTCGAGATGCGCCATCTCGGGGAAGAGCGCGCGCGGCATGCCGAAGACCATCGCGATCAGGTCGACGACGAACGACATCAGCAGCACCGGGTGCCCGCGCAGGTAGGTCAGCCCCTCGATCACCGAGCGCAGCCCGGGGGTCACGGTCGCCGCGCCGACCACCGCGAGGCTGGGTAGCCGCACGACCGCACCCAACGTCGCGAACAGGGTGATCGTGTCGATGAGGTAGAGCCACTGGAAGCCGATGAACGGGATCAGCACCCCCGCCACGAGGGGACCAGCGATGGCGCCCGCCTGGAAGACGGTCATGTTCAGCGAGTTGGCCGCAGGCAGCAGCTCGTGGTCGAGGATCTTGGGCAGCACCGCGCTGCGGGTCGGCTGGTTGACCGCGAAGAACGCCTGCTGCACGGCGAACAGGCACAGCAGCAGCCACACGTTGGTGTTGCCCGCCGCGGCCTGCAGCCAGAACAGCGCGCTCGTGCCGATCAGTCCGCTGGTCGTGATCACGAGCAGCGTCCGCCGGTCGAACACGTCGGCCAGCGCGCCGCCGTACAGACCGAAGACGACCAGGGGCACCAGGCCGAAGAGCCCGGTGAGGCCGACGTACGCCGACGAGCCGGTGTCGGCGTAGATCTGCGCCGGCACGGCGACGACGGTGAGCTGGGCGCCGATGACGGTGATGACGTTGGCCAGCCACAGCCGGCGGAAATGATCGTTGCGCAGGGGGCGGGTGTCGGCGACCACGTGGGAGAGGGCGCCGCGGATCTGCACGGAGCGAAGGTACGCCGCGATGAGTCTCGCGCTCGGCACGGGTCGGTAGCACCATGAGCGACGTGACCCAGGTGAGACCGGCCGGAGCCCTCGACGTCGAGTTCGAGGAGGTGCTCGTGCGCAGCGAGGCGCCGGGCGGGTGGACCTACGTGGTCTGGCCCGAGTCGGTGGCCTACTTCGGCACCCGGGGCCGGGTGAAGGTGCGCGGCACCGTCGACGGCGTGGCGTTCGCGACGTCCTTCATGGCGCTCGGGGACGGCCGGCACAAGCTGCCGGTCTCCGCCGCCCTGCGGGCGCGCAGTGGCAAGGTGGCCGGTGACACAGTGACGGTGCGACTGGAGGAGCGGCTGTGAGCGGAGCGAAGGTCACCGGACCGGCGTCGTACTTCCCCTCGATCGAGGCGACGTACGGGCGCAGCATCGCGGACTGGAAGGCGCTGCTGCGCGCCCTGCCGGCGTACGCCGACGCGAAGCACATGACGCTGGTCGACCACCTCAAGTCCGAGCATCGGATGGGCCACGGCCACGCCAACGCCCTGGTCGCCCACACGCTCGCCGAGGACCGGGCCTGAGCGTGCGGTGAGCCCATCGTGAGCGGAGACTTCCCACAGGTCGCGGTCGACGAGATCACCACGCTGGTCCGTGTCCTCGACGCTCGGCGCAGGTCGGCGCTGGCCGCGCTCGACGGGCTCGACGACCAGCAGGCGGTGCGCCGCCCGCTGCCTCACACCGACCTGAGCGTCGCGGGCGTCGTGCTGCACCTGGCACGCATGGAGGACCTGTGGCTCGGTCGCAAGCTCGCCGGCGAGCTCGACACCGAGCCGTGGGCCTCGCGGCACGAGGAGACCGACTGGGACTTCCGCACCCAGCACGGGGTGGCCGAGGTGCGGGCGGCGTACGTCGCCGCGTGCGAGCGAAGCCGCGCCATCCTCGCGCGCACCGGCGACCTCTCGACGCTGGCCGCGCAGCCGGCGTGGGGATCGGTGCATGTGAGCCTGCGCTGGATCCTGGTGCACCTGATCGAGGAGACGGCCCAGCACCTCGGCCACCTCGACCTGCTGCGCGATGCGCTCCTCGCGCCGCTCGGCTCGGCGACGACCCGGTTGACGGTGATCCGCGGCAACAGCGGCGCCGGCAAGACGACGGTCGCGCGGTCCCTGCGCTCGGGGCTCCCACGGGGAGCGCTCGCGTGGGTCGGTCAGGACCTGCTGCGCCGCGACATCCTCGACAGCCCTGACTCGCCAGGCAACCTGAGCATCGACCTGATCGATCGCACGGTGCGCCTGGCGCTCGACACGGGCCGCGACGTCGTGCTCGAGGGCATCTTGAGCTCGACGAGGTACGCCGACCTGCTGCTCGGCCTCGCCGCCGACCACGTCGGGCAGACCCGGTGCTACTACCTCGACGTGCCGTTCGAGGAGACCGTGAGGCGCCACGCCACCAAGCCCGCTCAGAGCTTCGGCGCCGAGGAGATGCGCCGCTGGTACGAGCCGCTCGACCTCGTCGAGGGACTTGCCGAGACCGTGGTCGGACCGGACAGCAGCGCCGCCGCCACCGCCGACCTGATCCGGGCCGGCTGGGGGTGAGGGTGAACGCTCAGGTCACCGGTTCCTAACGAAGCGGCGTCCACGATTGCCTTGACCGCAGCCCTTACGGTCTCCTGGGCACCGGACGGGAAGAGGCGATGGTGAGCGAAGCAGGCGCGGCGGGTGTCGGGTACGACATCGGTGAGCTCAGCCACTCCGGCGGGGTGTCGGTGCGCTGCCTCGGCGTCGTGCACCTCTACCGCACCTTCGAGGGCCACGACGTCGTTGCCCTCCAGGGTGTCGATCTCAGCGTGCACGCCGGTGAGCGGGTCGCGTTCCTCGGGCCGAGCGGCTCGGGCAAGTCGACGCTGCTGACCCTGCTCGGCGGCATCCAGCGGCCCAGCGCGGGACGGATCTTCCTCGGCGACGTCGAGATCTCGCGGCTCCCCGAGCCGCAGCTCGCATCGCTGCGCTCGGGCTCGGTGAGCACGATGCTGCAGGGCGCCACCCGCAACCTGCTCTCCTACGCCACCGCCCGGCAGAACCTCGGGTTCGCGCGGCTGAGCCTGAGCAGCGCCGAGCGCAAGGACGCCGTGCCCGAGCGCGAGCTGCTGCGCCGCGTCGGGCTGGAGGGGCAGGCCGACCAGGTCGTCTCGACCATGTCCGGCGGCCAGCGCCAGCGTCTCGCCCTGGCCTGTGCGGTCTCGACGGCACCGAGGCTGCTGCTCGCCGACGAGCCGACCAGCCAGCTCTCGCACGAGGACCGCGACGCCGTGATCGGCCTGATCCACGAGCTCGGTGACGAGCTCGGCACCACGATCATCGTGGTCACCCACCAGCCCGAGGTCGCCGCGACCTTCCCGCGCACCGTGACGATGAAGGGCGGCCGGGTCGGGCTCGAGGGCCGCGACGGCGCGGAGTACGTCGTCATCGGCGCGGAGGGCGTCGTGCACCTGCCGACCCACCTCGCCGACCAGTGGCCGCAGGGCACCCTGGTGCGCATCGAGCCGGAGGCCGACGACCGTCTCGTCGTCTCCCGCCCGCCTGACGAAGCACCGGTCGCGGCCGCGGCATCGACCGTGCCCCCGGTGCGCGAGGAGGGTGGTCGATGAACGACCTCCACGTCACGGACGTCACCTACGTCGTCGGTCGTCCGCTGCTCGACGGGGTCGGCCTCACCTTCCCCGCTGGTCGCCTCACAGCGCTGTCGGGCCCGAGCGGCTCGGGCAAGACCACGCTGCTCTCGATCGCCGGCGGGCTGCTCCAGCCCAGCGCGGGCTCGACGGCGTACGCCGGCGCGCCGATGTGGCGCGGCACCGGCGACCCTCGGCCCGAGGTCGCCTTCGTGCTGCAGGTCTACGGCCTGGTGCCGATCCTCTCGGCGCGGGAGAACGTCTCGATCGCCCTGCGTGCGCGCGGCGTGCCGGCCCGGGAGGCCGACGAGCGGGCCCAGCAGGCGCTGGCCCGCTTCCACATCGCCGACCTCGGCGACCGTCAGGTCGAGGAGCTCTCCGGCGGCCAGATGCAGCGGGTCGCCCTCGCACGTGGTCTGTGCGTCGGGGCTCCGGTGCTGCTGGCCGACGAGCCGACCAGCGAGCTCGACGAGGGCAACCGCAGCCTCGTGCTCGCCGAGCTGCGCCGCGAGGCAGACCAGGGCTCGGTGGTGGTCGTGGCGACCCACGACCCGGCGGTGGTCGAGGCGTGCGACCTGCACTTCGCGCTCGACGAGGGCCGCTTGGTCGACCACACCGAGCCCGTCCACCTCAAGCCCGTCCACCTCAAGCCCGCAGCTCCCGCCCCGGTGGCAGTGAGCGCCGCACGACCGGACCCGTCCGCACCGGTGAGCCCGGCCGTCCCCCCGACCGCGGACGAGCCGAAGGCACCGACCACGACGTCCGACGGCGATCCGCACTCCGCCTTCCGTCGACCCGGCGCCGGCGGCTGAGCCGCGCATGATCCGGACCCTGCGCGGGGCCTGGTCCCGCCGGGGGACCCTGCTGCCGCTGCTGCTCCTGACGGTCGTCGTCGTGGCGGGCGCGGTGGCGGTGCTCGGCTTCGCCGACGCGGCCGGCACCTCGCAGCTGCTGGCCGCGCCGCTGCTGCTGCTCGCGATGGTGGCGGTGCCGGCGACCGGTCGCGAGCTCGCGATCGCCCGGCGCCCCGAGATCGCGCTCGCCCGCCTCCGCGGTCTCGACGGCGGGCCGCTGTACGCCGTGCTGGCGCTCGAGCCGCTGCTGGTGCTGCTGCTCGGCGGCCTGCTGGGCGTGCTCGGCGGCACGGCGCTCGCCGCGGTCACCGCCGAGGCCTGGGTCGGCGACGCCGGCACGCCGTTCAGCAGCGCCGCGGTGCTGGCGACCTTCGCGATCGTGCTGGTCGGTCTCGGCGCCGTGCTCGTCGGGATGGTCGGCGCCGTCCGCGAGCCGCTGGTCGACCAACTGCGGCTCGCGGCACGACCGCGGCGCACCAGCACCGGTGAGGCGTTCGGTCAGGTGCTGATCGTGGTCGCCGCGCTCGTCGCGGCCTACCGCAGCGACGTCGGGTCCGACGCCGACCCGGACGCGCTCGTGCTGGTCGGCCCGGCCCTGATCGGCCTCGCGGCCGGTCAGGTGGGTGTCTGGCTGCTGCGCGGCGCCGCGCGTCTCGCCGTCCGTCGCACGGCGCACGCCGCCGTGCCCGCCTTCCTGGCCTCGCGTCGGCTCGCTCGCGTCGCCGACACCGCGACCGCGCTGCGGGTGCTGGTCGCCGCCGCCGTCGTGGCCGGGCTGGCCGTGACCGGGGCGACCCAGGTCGACGACTGGACGAGCGACACGGCGCGGCTGCGCGCCGGGGCCCCCCTGCGCTACGACCTCGACACCGACGCGACGGGCGCCCTGGCGCTGGTCCAGCGACTCGACCCGGAAGGCCGCTGGCTGATGGCGGCGGTGCTGGTGCCCGGCGAGGGCAGCGTGCCGGCGCGACGCGCCTTCCTCGACCTCAGCCGCTACGACGCCGTGCTCGGCGACTTCTACACCGCGACGCCGGCCGCCGGTCTCAGCAGCACCGTCGCCCTGCTCGGCTCCGGCACGCCGGCCTACGCCGCCGGTGGTCGACTCAGCGTCACCGTCGCCGGCGTCAGCCGCCGGCTCAGGGGCGAGCTGCACCCGACGGTCGACGTGACCTACCGGCTGCCCGACGGCACCGTCAGCTCGGTCGGGCTCCAGGCCGAGCTGCCGCTCTCCGGTGAGCCGGTCACGACGGTGCTGCCCTTCGACGTGTGCCCGCAGGGCTGCGAGGTCGTCGGGCTGACCCTGCGCCGCGCGCCCGGCGACATCCGGCTGCCGTGGGTGCTGACCGACCTCGAGGTCGGCGGCCTCGACGTGCTCGATCTCGACCTGCGCTCCTCCCCGACGGCACCGACCCGGGTCGCGACCGGGCTGATGGTCAGCACCCGCAGGGCGCCCGCCGAGGCGACCGTCGGGCCGGCCCCCGGCGCCGTGCCGGTGCTGGCGACCGACACCGCTTCGTGGCGCGACGGCGACCCGATCCTCGACTCGCCCGGCGGCGAGGACCTGCCCGCGAGGGTCGTCGCCCGGCTCCCGGCTCTGCCGCTCGTCGAGGGCGACGGGCTGCTCGCCGACCTGCCGTCGGCGGCCACCGGAGCGCCCCCCACGGTGCCGATCGCCGAGGTGATGGTGCTGGCCCGCGCCGACACCCCCGACGACCTGCGCGACGCGCTCGCCGACGTGGCCCGCGCCCCGCGCACGCTCGACGAGGTCGAGCAGCAGGTGAGTGACGCGAGTGGCGCGGCCCAGGCCCTGGTCTACGCGCTGATGGCGCTCTTCTGCCTGGTCGCCGCCCTGCTGGTGCTCGCGGCGGCGGTGGCACGCGAACGCGGCGCATGGATCCGCGACGTCGCCGCCCTCCGCGTGGTCGGTCTCGGCCGCGAGCGGATCCGGGCCGCCTCCGTGGTCGAGGTCGGCGGACTGCTGGTGGTGGCGGTGGCGGCCTCGCTCGGCGGCTCGGCCGCGGCGATCGCGCTGCTCCTGGGCAACCTGCCCCTCGTCGACGTGCCGGTGCACGCCGTGCCCCTGAGCACCGCCGTCGCCCTTGCTCCCCTGCTGGCGCTGGCGGGGATCGTCGCGGCCCTGGTGGCGATCGTCGTCGGACGCGGTCGCCGCTTCGGGGCCGACGGCTCCCGGCCGGCGATCCTGCGAGAGCAGGCCCAACGATGAGGAGCGTGCTGCTCGGCACCGTCCTGCGCGGCCTGAGGTCGCGCCTGCTGCTCTCCGCGGGCTCGGTGCTGCTGACGGCGCTCGCGATCGGCTCCGCCGTGCTCGGGCCGGTCTTCCAGAGCGCGGTGACCAACTCCTACCTCGTCACCCGGCTGGGCGATGCCCCCAACGCCCTGACCGGCCTCTCGTGGGTCTACCGACCCGACGGCTCGGCCGGTGGACCCGCGGGGGCGATCACGGCCGCGGCCGACGAGACCGACCGGTTGCCCGGGGTCTACGCGCCCGCCCAGACGATGCTCTGGGGAGACCAGGTCGAGGGCCTCGGCGGGCTGGCGCGGCTCGCGGCCAAGGTCGGCCAGTGCGACCACCTCCAGATCGAGGGCGCCTGTCCCGAGCAGCCCGGCGAGGTGCTGATGCTGCGCGGCGACGCCGACGACACCGACACGCGCCTGGGCGACGACCTCGACCTGGCCGGGATCGGCACGGTCACGGTCGTCGGCACGTACGCCGTCCCGGAGGCCGACGAGGCCGACTGGTGGTTCGACCTGTCGCGCTTCGCCAGCTTCCCGCCGCAGGAGCGCCGGGGCGCCTCCTCGCCGTACATGCCGGCCCCGCTGCTCACCGTGCAGACCGCCTTCGAGGACCTGCCGGCCGACGGCTGGACGGTGCTGGTCGACCGCCGTCTCGACGCTCCACCCGACCTCACCCTCGACGACCTCGGCGAGGTGCAGGACGTCGCCGAAGCGCTGCCCGAGGACCCGGTCGCCGTCACCGGCGGCACCCTGACGGTGGTCTCGATCAACGACATCGGCGCGATCGTCACCGAGACACGCGACCAGCAGGCCACGGCGCGGGCGTCGGTCGCACCGGCGGTGCTCTCGCTCGTGCTGGTCGCCCTGGCGCTGCTGCTGCGGCTGCTGATGGCCGCCGCCGACCTGCGCCTGCCCGAGCTCGCCCTCGCGTCGCTGCGCGGACTGCCCCGACGGCGGATGTGGCTGCTCGGGCTCTCCGAGCCGCTCACCGTGCTCGCGCTGTCGGTGCCCGTCGGCGCGGTGCTCGGCATCGGCTCGGCGCTGGTGCTGGTGCGCACCTGGCTGATCCCCGGGCTGCCTCTCCCGCTGCCCTGGACCTCCGTCGTCGCCGGGCTGCTGGTCGCCGTCGGTGCCCTCGCGGTGGCCGTCGTGGCGGTCGGGCTGGTGCTCCGGGTGACGCTGTCCGAGCAGCTCAGCGGCGTACGCCGTCCGCAGCGGTCGCGGCGATCGGCCGTCGTCCTGCAGCTGGCCCTGGTGGCGGCCGCGATCGCCGTGCTGGCCAGCAAGCTCTCCGCCGGGGCGAGCGGCGACCCCGACCTGACCGACCTGGTGCTGCCGGTGCTGCTCGCCGTCGTCGCCGGGCTCGCGACCGCGCGCGCCACGGCCGTGCTCGCCACCTGGTGGACCCGGACCCGGTCGCGGACCCGCTCGCTGAGCGGGTTCGTCGCGGCCCGCGCGATCAGCCGGCGCCAGGAGGGCACCCTGGTGATCCTGCCGGTCACCGCCGCGATCGCCATCTGCGTCTTCGGCGCCGGGGTCTACGACTCCGCGGGGCAGTGGCGCGCCAGCGTCGCCGCCACCGCGGCGCCCGCGCAGGTCATCTGGACCTCGCCACTGCCGCTCGACGGCACCGTCGGACTGACCCGGCGCCTCGACCCGGAGGGGCAGTGGCTGATGGCGGCCAGCACCGTGCGCACCACCGGGCCGTCCTTCGTGGCGATGGACACCTCGCGGTTGACCCGGGTCGGGGTGTGGTCGGACCAGTGGACCCCGGGATTCTCGACCGAGCAGATCACCGAGGCGTTGCGCCCGCGCGGCACCGTGCCGGAGCTGGTCGGCGGCTCGATCGGGCTCACCGTCACCAACGACGCCGTGACCGACGCCGACCTGACGCTGCGGGTGCGGCTCGTGGTGCCCGGCGAGGACGCGCACTTCGCCTTCCTCGGCCCCTATCCAGCGGGCCAGACGTACACCAACACGCAGCGCACGCCGTACTGCCGCGACGGCTGCCGCGTCGAGGCGATCACCGTCGGCGGGCCGGCCGCCCTGCCGATCACGATCCAGGGCTCCCTCACCGCCTCCGACCTCACCGTCGACGGCGAGCTCCTCGAGGGCGCGATCCGCGACGCCGGGTGGTCGGTCTCCTCCGAGGCGTCCTCCCCCGAGGCGGTCACCGGGTTGAGCACCGACGGCGAGCAGCTCGAGATCGAGGCGTCCTCCGACAAGCCGGTGATCCTGCAGCTCACCGCCGGCGACCTGCCGCTCGCGCTGCCCGTCGTCCAGGGCGTCGACGCGACCACCGAGCCGGACCCCAACTCGTTCTCGGAGACCTCGTCGCTCGACTTCGAGATCTCCCCGGTGCGGATCGCGGCCAGCGTGCCGCTGCTGGGGCCGCGGGGGCTGCTGATCGACTACGACACCCTGAGCACCAACCGGCTGATCTACGACCAGGAGAACCCGGTCTACGTCTTCGCGCGCGCCGACACCCCCGACGACGTGCGCCAGGGCCTGCTCGACCGCGGCCTGAGCGTCGACACCACCCTCGCCGAGGTCCAGGGCGGCCTCGACCAGAGCGCCTACGCGCTCGCGCTGCGCCTGTACGCCGTCGTCGCGCTGCTCGTGCTGCTGATGGCGGTCGCCGCTCTCGCGGTCAGCACGGCCGTGCAGCTGCCGTCGCGGCGCCGCGACGCGGCCTCGCTGCGGGTCGTCGGGGTGCCGCGCCGCGCGGTCATGTCGGCCGTGGTGCGCGAGTTCGCCGTCGTCCTCGGCGGCACGGCCGTCGCGGGCCTGGCGGCCGGGTCGCTGGCGCAGTACGTCGTGCTGCGCACCGTCACCCTCGGCTACGCCGACACTCCCTCCACCCCGGCCCTGGTCGCCGAGATCGACCCCGTGCGGCTCGCGCTGCTGGCGGCGCTGACCGGGGTCCTCTTCGGCACCGTGGCGCTCGTCAGTGCGATCTTGACAGTGCGCGGGGCCCGTGGCTCGACGCTGCGCGAGTCCGCGCGCTGACCGCCGCCCTTGTAACGCGCTGTTCGTCAGTCTTCTGACCCGTTACAACGGGCTAGAAGACCAACTAACAGCGCGTTACAAGGGGCGCTTCGCCCCCCGAGCCACACTGACCCCATGAGCCGCATCAAGCGCGAGGTGCCCGGACCGGGGCAGGAGTCGGTGTGGGACTACCCGCGCCCGCCGCTGCTGCGGGTGGGCCACGAGAGCATCGAGATCGAGCTGGGCGGGCAGGTGGTCGCGCGCACCACCACGAGCTGGCAGGTGCTCGAGACCAGCCATCCCCCGACCTACTACCTGCCGCGCGCGGCCTTCGCGCCCGGCACGCTGCGGCCGGCGGCCGGGCACACGGTCTGCGAGTGGAAGGGCCGGGCGTCGTACGTCGACGTGGTCGCGGGCGAGGTCGTGGCCGCTCGAGCGGGCTGGTTCTACCCCGATCCGACGCCGGCCTTCGCGGCACTGCGCGACGCGATCGCGGTGATGCCGGCGGGGATGGATCGCTGCACCGTGGACGGCGAGTTGGTGCGTGCGCAGGAGGGTGGCTTCTACGGCGGGTGGATCACCGACCGGGTGGTCGGCCCGTTCAAGGGCTCACCCGGCTCGTGGGGCTGGTGAGCTAGTCGGTGCCCATCAGCCGCTTCGCGCCCGCCGGCCACCACTGACCCGACGGCGGTCCGCCGTGGCAGGTGCCGTCGTCGGACTCCCCGTCGGACTCGCCGGGGTTCTTCACCCACAGCGTGCCGTCGAACGACCCGCGCAGCACCTGCTTGGGTGCCTTGCCGATCCGGGCCCAGCGCGGGTTGCAGACGTCGCCGTCGACGGGCTTGCCGCCGCCGTTGCGGCCGGTGTCGATGACGTACTTCGCGCCGCTCACCCCGACCTTCGCGAGCTGCTTGACGAGCGCCTTCGCGTACGAGCGCTCGTCGTCGGTGGGTCGGAAGTTGCCGACGTTGGTGCTGAAGCCGCGTGCCCACGCGATGCCGGCCCGCTTGAGCAGCGGCGCCATGTGCTCGGGCGTCTGCCAGCCGGAGTGGCCCGCATCCAGGTACACCCAGGTGCCCGCCTTGGAGAGCTTCTTGGCGGCGTAGGTCAGCAGCGACAGGCGCTCGTCGGTGTCGAAGCCGCACGCGGGGTTGCCGATGAACGGCACGGCGTCGGGCTCGAGGATCGCGATGGCGTGCTGGTCCTTGGCGCCGAGGGCGACCTGGTCGATCCAGGAGCGGTACGACGCCGCGTCGGGTTGGCCGCCGGCGGAGTAGAGGCCGCAGTCGCGTCCGACGATCGAGTAGATGGTCAGCAGCGGGGTCTTGTCCGCCTCGTTGGCCCGCTCGGTGTAGCGGCGCACGGCGTCGCGCACGTCGTCGATCGCGTAGTAGTCGGTGATCCACAGCGGCTGGGCGCGCGACCCGATCGGCTTGAACGTCTTGTCCTGCGCCGCGGCCTGGCTGCCCGGCATGTAGGGATCGACGAACAGGCCGCGGGTGGTGCGCGGGTCGGCCGCCCGGGCCGCGGCGCTGCCCTCGCTCACCGTCGCCGAGACGGGGCCGGCGGCCGCGACCGCGAGCAGACCGAGGCAGGCGGACGTCGCGGCGAGCCGCAGGCGAAGGGAGGGCACCGCTCCAGGGTAGGTGGGCACTCCCGACCTGTCCGGGCTATCGCCGAGCCGCCGTCGCGCCGCGACAGCCTCAGGTCGGCAGCGGCTGGTCGTCGTCGCGCGGGCCGAAGATGCACAGGGCCTCGAGCGCCTCGGGGCTCAGCGACGTGCCCCACGCCCGCATCTGGGCGCGGGAGCGCCGGCTGAAGAGCGCACGGAAGCGCTCGTACGCCGCCACCGACGCGAGCGCGTCCGGGGCGGCGCCCTCCGCGCGGCCCAGCAGCATCGGCTCGACCGTCTCCTGCACGGGTCGCCAGAAGCGCTCGGGCAGGGGCCCGAGACCGAGCTCCTCGTGCAGGTCGGCGTGGTGCACGGCGATGTCCCACACGATCGCCGGTCGGGGGTTGTCGAGCGTCGACGCGGCGACGGCGTCCTGGTGGC
>WLIH01000050.1 GCA_009702305.1 Actinomycetota bacterium
AGTGCCGCCGAGCGCTAGCGAGGTGGTGTATCGAGACCTCCGCAGCCGGGGTCGCCAGGTCTCGACACGGCGCTGACGAGCGACCTCAGCGGGCCTGGACTACGGCTGAGAAGTCGCTCAGGTCGCTGTCGCCGACCTCGTTGTAGGCCAGCACCTGGAAGGCCCAGAAGCCGGTGCCGAGCTTGATCGAGACGGCGGTCACCGTGGCGTCGACCTCGAAGGTCTTCGTCTTGACGATCTGGTTGCGGCCGTTCACCTTGTGGGCGTAGACGGTGTAGCCGAGGATCCGCGAGCCGCCGTCGAAGGGTGCGGCCCAGCTGATCGATGCGGTCCGCGCGCCGCCGCGCGGTCCGGCCTTGGCCTTGCCGATCAGCGGTGCGTCGGGTGCCGTGACGGTCGGGTCCGGCTCCTCCGGGTTGGTGGTGACCGTGACGCTCGCGCCCGGTCCCGGGCCGGCGCTGTTGGCGGCCGCCACCGACAACGTGTACGCCGTCGACGGGTTCAGGCCGGTGAACGTGTACGAGCGCGCGGTCGGTGCCAGGACGACGCTCGACCCGCCGCCGGTCCGCGAGAGGCGGTACTCCGTCACCGGGCTGCCGCCGTCGCTGGCCGGGGCCGACCAGGTCAGCGTGACCGAGACGGGGCTGAGGCCGGATGTGGCGAGACCGGTCGGTGCGCCGGGCGCGGTGCCGGTGCTGGTGCCGCAACCGGCCGCGGACAGCGAGTACTGACCGAGGCTGCCGTAGTCGCTGTAGCCGGTGGTCAGCGGGTTGCCGCTGCCGACGCCGTCGACGGCGGCGTAGATCGGGGCGCCGGTGGCGGCGTACGTGAGCGAGGCGTCGAGGCCCGACGCGACGTCGTTGTTGACCTTGGCCGAGGCCGGGTCGGCGGTCGCGAGCACCTTGCCGGTGGCGTCGAGCACCGTCAGTTTGATGTCGAGGTTCGGGCTGACCGGCGCGGGCGTGGCCTTGAGCACGACGTCACCGGTGCAGGAGCCGAGGGAGTAGACGTCGACATCGGACGGGGTGCTGATCACGTTGGGCGTCGACGCGATCGGCAGGGTCGTGGCTGCAGCCGCGACCGTGTTGCCGACGTCGTCGGTGCGCATCGGAGCGCCGGTGGCGATCACGTCGAGGTCGGCCTGCTTGTTGTTGGCGTTCTTGTACTCGCCCTTGTCCCACTGGCTCAGGGGCAGGTTGGCCGAGCCCATCAGCGGACCCCAGAGGCCCTGGCCCTCGTAGTAGTCGACGCCGTTGACGACCCCGTCGTGGAGCAGACCGAAGTTGTGGCCGACCTCGTGCGAGATCGTCTCGGCGACTGTCTTGGCGTCGTTGTAGTAGCCCGAGAACGTCCAGGCGGGCTGGTAGGCCATGTGATCGCCGGCTTCGGTGAAGACGTCGGTGTAGGCGATGCCCAGGCACGACGGGTCACCGCAGATCTGCTGGTGCGCGCTCTTGTTGTTGGTGACCACAGCGACGGTGCCGAAGACCTGATCGCCCGACCCGGAGCGGTCGATCGCGGCGGCGGCCGGCGCCTGAGTGGTCACGTCGACGTCGAAGGGTGCGTAGTCCTCCGTCACCCGCTGCCAGATCTCCTGCATCGCCGCGTGCTCGGCCTCGCTGAAGGTCGACGTGTTGGCGTCGAGGGAGTAGCCCTCCACCGACTTGGTCACCAGGCCGTCGCTGAGCCACTGGGAGTCGTTGGCGACGGTGTAGCCGTCGAAGTCGAGGTAGATCGTGCGGTTCGATCCGGGCTTGCTGTGCAGCTGGAAGGTCTGCGAGCTCGGGTACGGCGCCGCCTTGCTCGCCGCGGCGCGGGCCGCGCTGCGCCGTTCGGAGGCGGACGGTGCGGCGTAGTCACGCTCGCGGAAGAAGAGCTTGCCGCTCGTCCCGATCCAGGCGGTGCTGTCGGTGCGCAGGACGTCGGCCAGCTGCGCGGCCGAGAGGCCGTTGAGGCGGGCGACCGCGGCCAGGTCGCTCCCGATGGCGACCAGTGCCGCCGCGCCCTGAGCCGGACGGGCCAGCGACGGCTCCGTCGGCGCGGCGTCGGCGGTGGGGACGATGGCGAGGGAGAGCCCGGTCGCGGCGAGGCCGAGAGAGAGGGCGGCACGCATCACGCGGGCGAGTGAGGACGACATGGGACTCCTTCGAGGTGGGTCCGCAACGCTAGCCGCCGAAGGGCCGCTTCGTGTGTCGAACGTCTCAGCCCGCGTCGAGTGGTCCAGATGACGCGGCGCGCGCCACGGCCACGCACCACTGACCGGCGGCGGCCTCCACCTCCGCGCCGGAGGTGGACCGGGGCCGGGTCAGGGCGCAGCTGAGCCAGGCATCGCCGAAGAGGCCCTGGAAGACCACCCGCTTGACCGGACCGGTGCGGCACAGCACGCCGGTCGAGACCGAGCCGAAGGCGGGTGCGTCGCGGATCGTCCGGCACCCGCGAGGTGCCGCGGCTGCGTCGGCGAGCTCGCGCGCCCGCTCGGGGGTCACCGGCGGGGCGAAGACCCAGCCGCGCGCGATGCTGTGTGCTGTGCCGCGCCAGGTGCAGGCGTACTCGTGCGCCACGTCGGTGACACCGGGAGCGACCTCCGCCCGGTCGCCGTTCGCGTAGGACTCCGCCTCGGCGACCTCCTCGCCGAGCGCGAGCTCGGCCTGCTCCTGGCTGATCGCCGGGCAGAAGTCGGCGCGGGCCACCACGACGTCCGTGGTGTCGTACGCCGCCAGGGACGTCGTGCTGAGGCTCGGCTTGGCCGTCGGCTGCCCGGATCGCGGCGTCGTCGACTCGTCCTCGCCGGCGCGCACCAGGAGCACGGCCGCCACGACGACCAGCAGCAGCGCGGCGACGCCCGCGACCACCGCGACGGGGCGCCGGTCGCCCAGGATCGCGGCGCGACCGGGTGCGCGACGGCGGGCAGACATGGGCGTCACGATACGGCGGGCCACGCCCGCGGCCGTCGGGTCCCGGGCCGACCTGGGCGCCTCGACTAACCTCGCTGAGGTGATCCGCTTCGAGAAGGTGAGCAAGACCTATCCCGGCACGAGTGCCCCGGCGCTCGACCAGGTCTCGGTCGACGTCGCCAAGGGCGAGTTCGTCTTCCTGGTCGGCACGTCCGGCTCGGGCAAGTCGACGGCCCTGCGCCTGGTGCTGCGGGAGATGCGGCCCACCAACGGCCGGGTCTACGTCGCCGGCAAGGAGATCAACCGGCTCGCCGGGTGGAAGGTGCCGCGACTGCGGCGCCAGATCGGCACCGTCTTCCAGGACTTCCGGCTGCTGCCGTCCAAGACCGTCGCCGAGAACGTCGCCTTCGCCCTGCAGGTGATCGGCAAGTCTCCCAAGGAGATCCGTCGGGTGGTGCCCGAGACGCTCGAGTTGGTCGGCCTCGACGGCAAGGCGGACCGGATGCCCGACGAGCTCTCCGGTGGCGAGCAGCAGCGGGTCGCGATCGCCCGCGCGTTCGTCAACCGGCCGATGATCCTGATCGCCGACGAGCCCACCGGCAACCTCGACCCCACCACCTCGGTCGAGATCATGAAGCTGCTCGACCGGATCAACCGCACCGGCACCACCGTCGTCATGGCGACTCACGACCACGGCATCGTCGACCAGATGCGCAAGCGCGTCATCGAGCTCGAGGACGGCCGGGTGATCCGCGACCAGGAGAGCGGCGCCTACGGCTTCCAGCACTGATCCCCGCACCGCCCACCTCAGAGAGTCATCTCCCTCATGCGCTACGTCTTCTCGAACCTCGGCCAGGGCCTGCGCCGCAACCTGTCCATGCACCTCGCCGTGATCCTCACCCTCTTCGTGTCGCTGACCCTGGTCGGTGCCGGCGTGCTGGTGAAGCAGCAGGCCGACAAGGCCGCCGACCAGTGGGGCAACGAGCTGCAGATCACGGCGTACCTCTGCCGTGACGACGACCCGAGCAGCAACTGCCTCGGCGCGGTCAACCCCGCCGAGAAGAAGGCGCTCACCAAGGTCGTCGAGCAGAACCCCGAGGTGGAGTCCTACTACTTCGAGTCGCAGGCGACGGCGTACGACAAGGCTCAGGAGCTCTTCGACCCCAAGCTCTTCGACGGCGACACCCCGGTGCTGCGACCCGGCGACTTCCGCGAGTCGTTGTGGATCACGCTCAAGGACCCCGACGAGTACCAGGGGATCAGCAGTGCGGTCGTCGGTCTCGACGGGGTGGCGAGCCTGGAGGACCAGCGCAACATCGTCCAGCCCATCCTGCGCAGCATGCGGGTGATGCAGATCGCCTCGCTCGGCACGGCGGCCTTCCTGGTGCTCGCGGCGCTGCTGCTGGTGGCCAACACGATCCGGCTCGCGGCGTTCGCCCGCCGCAAGGAGATCGCGATCATGAGACTGGTCGGCGCCTCGACGCTGTACATCGCCCTGCCCTTCCTGCTGGAGGCGCTCTTCACCGCGATGATGGGTGTGCTGCTGGCCGGAGGAGCGCTCGCCGCAGGCATGTGGTTCGGCGTGCACCAGCGTCTGGAGGACTTCCTCGGCTTCATCCCGTGGATCGGACTCGACGACTTCGTGTACGCCGCCGTCGTCGTCGGTGTCCTCGGGCCGGTGCTCACGCTGGTCCCGACACTCCTGCTGACGCGCAAATACCTCAAAGTCTGACCTCGAGCGCTTACCGTCGAGGCGTTCACTTCCCCGAACGCTGAAGGCAGACCAGGTGCGCTACTTCCCCAGCGCCCCCGGCCGGCGCATGGTGGCGGTCCTTGCGACCGGTCTCCTGGCGCTCGGTGCGGTGGCCGGACCTCTCGCGAACGCCGACGACGACCTCTCGGACAAGAAGAAGCACGTCGAGCAGCGCATCGACGACGCGCAGAGCGACCTCGGCGAGGCGAGCAACGCCCTGCGCAAGGCGCAGAACGCCCTCGACGACGCGGCCGACCGGCTGGAGGTGGCCAAGGCCGAGCTGAGCGCCGTGCGCGACAAGCTCGCCGACGCCCGGATCGAGGACGCCCGCCTGGCCGACCGCCTCGCCGAGGCCGAGACGCGCCTGGTCACCGCCCGCGCCGAGCTCGTCGACGGGCGGCAGGCGCTCGCCGCCCAGCGGGTCCAGGTGCGCAGCACCGTCACCTCGCTCTACGAGCAGGGCGACCCGCAGCTGCTGGCCTTCGCTTCCCTGATGAACGCCGACTCCCCGGCCGACCTGACCCGCCGCCAGGAGCTCAACGGCACCATCGTGGGTCGCGAGACCCAGGTCTACGACGACCTCGACGAGGCCGAGCAGGCGCTCGCGCTCCGTGCGGCCGAGGTCGAGGCCGCCAAGGTCAGCGTCGCCGCCGAGCGCGAGGCGGCCGCCGAACGGCTCGCCGAGCTGAAGCGGCTGACCCAGCAGGCCGTCGCCGGCCGGGAGACCGTCCGCGGCCTGTACGCCGAGCGCCTCGACGCCCGGCGCGACGCGATGGCCGCCAAGGCCAAGGACCGTGCCCTGCTGGCCAAGCTGCGCCGCCAGGAGGCGAGGATCCGAGCCCAGATCCTCGCCGCGTCACGCCGTGCCGGCGAGGGCGTCAGCGCGAGCGCCGACGGCTACCTGCTGCCTCCCGTGACGGGTCCGATCACCTCGCCGTACGGCTATCGGATCCACCCGATCTACGGCTACTACGGCTTGCACGACGGCACCGACTTCGGTGTCTCCTGCGGGGAGGGGATGCGAGCCGCAGGCACCGGCACGGTGATCTCGGAGTCGTACTCCTCGGTCTACGGCAACCGCCTCTACCTGAGCCTCGGCCAGGTCAACGGCAAGAACCTCACCGTCGTCTACAACCACGCCAGCTCCTACGTCCTCGACGTCGGCGACCGCGTGCAGCGCGGCGACATCGTCGGGTACGTCGGCAACACTGGCTGGTCCACCGGCTGCCACCTGCACTTCACCGTGCTGGTCGACGGCACGGCCGTCGATCCCGAGAACTGGCTCTGACCGATTCCCCGTTGACCGCGCCTGAGAGACTGGTGGGATGGCGAAGGAGACGGGGCGCAAGCTCGTAGCGCAGAACAAGAAGGCGCGCCACGACTACCTCATCGAGGACACCTACGAGGCCGGGCTGGTGCTGATGGGCACCGAGGTCAAGTCGTTGCGCCAGGGGCGCGCGTCGCTGGTCGACGGCTTCGTCGACATCGACGGGCACGAGGCGTGGCTGCACGGCGTGCACATCCCGGAGTACGCCCAGGGCACCTGGACCAACCACTCCGCCCGACGTAAGCGCAAGCTGCTGCTCAACCGCATCGAGATCGACAAGATCGAGCGCCGGGTCAACGAGAAGGGCCTGACCGTGGTGCCGCTCTCGCTGTACTTCGTCGACGGTCGCGCCAAGGTCGAGATCGCGCTCGCGAAGGGCAAGAAGTCCTGGGACAAGCGCCAGGCGCTCGCCGAGCGGCAGGCCGACCGCGAGACCGAGCAGGCCGTCGGTCGTCGCCTCAAAGGGATGGGTGACTGATACCTAGAACGCGTTCTAGGATCCGCCCGTGACCGACGGAGAGTGCACGACGGCGTTCGAGCCGTTGCGAGACCTGCTGGCGCGCCATCTCGACGACGGCACCGACCTGGGCGCCGCCGTCGCCGTGGTGCACCGAGGCGACCTGGTCGCCGACCTGTGGGGCGGCCAGGCGCGACCGGGCGTCGCCTGGGAGCGCGACACCATCGTGCAGGTCTGGTCGGTCACCAAGACGCTGGCCGCGCTCGTCGTGCTCGCGCTCGCCGATCGGGGAGACCTCGAGCTGGACGCGCCCGCCGCCCGCTACTGGCCGGCCTTCGCTGCCCACGGCAAGGGCGAGGTCACGGTGGCGCAGCTGCTGGGCCACACCTCCGGCGTGCCCGGCTGGAGCCGGCCGGTCAGCGTCGAGGACCTGCTCGATCTCGAGCTGAGCGAGGGTTGGCTCGCCGAGGAGTCGCCGTGGTACGAGCCGGGCACCTCGTCGGCCTACCAGATCCTCAACCACGGGCACCTGCTCGACGCCGTGGTCCGCGGCGCGACCGGTCGTCCGCTGGCCGACGTCCTGCGCGAGCTGCTCGCCTCGACCGGCAGCGAGTTCTTCCTCGGCGTCCCGGTCGACGCGCTCGGTCGATGCGCGGACCTCGTGCCCCCGGACTCGACCAGCGTCGACATCGCCACGATGCCTCCCGACCACTTCCTGCTGCGCACGATCGCCAACCCGTTCCTCACGATGCCCGTCGTCAACGGCGAGACCTGGCGGCGTGGTGAGGTCGGCGCAGCCGGTGGACACGGCAACGCCCGCGGCATCGCGCTCGCGCACAGCAGACTGCTCGCCACGCTCGGCCCGGCCACGATCGACGCGATGCTCACCGTCCAGGCCTCCGGTCCGGATCTGGTGCTGGGCGTCCCGATCACCTTCGGCACCGGCTTCGCCCTGCCCGGAGCGTCCTCGCCCGCGGTGCCCGAGGGGCGGGTCTGCTGGTGGACGGGCTATGGCGGCGCGATCGTCGTCAACGACCTCGATCGGGAGGTGACGGTGGCCTACACCCCCAACAGACTGGTCGATCACATGGTCGCCTCGCCGCGCACCGACGCCTACCTCGCCACTGCCTTCGCCTGCGTGGAGGCGCTGTGAGCACCCCGCACGTCGCGATCATCGGCGCCGGCTGCTCCGGGCTGACCACGGCCAAGCGGCTCGCGGAGTTCGGCGTCTCCTACGACCACTTCGAGCTGAGCGACGACGTCGGCGGCAACTGGTACTTCAAGAACCCCAACGGCCGCTCGTCCGTCTACGAGTCGCTGCACATCGACACCTCGACCGCGCGGCTGCAGTTCGAGGACTTCCCGGCGCCGGCGGACTACCCCGACTTCCCGCACCACACCCTGATCCACGACTACCTGCGCGCGTACGCCGACCACTTCGGCCTGCGCGAGCGCATCGAGTTCGGTGTCGGGGTCGAGCGCGCCGAGCGCCGTGCCGACGGCGGGTGGCAGCTCACGCTCAGCACCGGCGAGACCCGCGACTACACCGACCTGGTCGTGGCGAACGGGCACCACTGGAGTCCGTCGCTGCCCGACTACCCGGGCGAGTTCGACGGCGTCCTCCTGCACAGCCACTCCTACGTCAACCCGTTCGAGCCGGTCGAGATGCGAGGCAAGCGGATCGTCGTGGTCGGGATGGGCAACTCCGCGATGGACATCGCCTCCGAGCTGTCGACCCCGTGGATGGCGGAGAAGCTCTACGTGTCGGCTCGGCGCGGTGTCTGGGTGCTCCCGAAGTACCGCGGTGGGGTCGCGGCCGACAAGGTGATGGCGCCGCCGGACATCCCCCGCGAGGTCGGGCTCGCTGCCGGGCGGGCCCTGATCCGCGAGCTGGTCGGCAGCATGAGCGGCTACGGCCTGCCCGAGCCGGACCACGAGCCGCTGTCGGCGCACCCCTCGGTCAGCGCGGACTTCCTGACCAAGGCGGGCTCCGGCGACATCCACATGCGTCCGGCGATCGAGCGATTCGACGGCTCGTCGGTCGTCTTCACCGACGGCACGAGCGTGGAGGCCGACGTGGTGATCTGCGCGACCGGCTACCGGATGGAGTTTCCCTTCTTCGACGATGCCGAGACCGAGCTGCACCCCGACGACGAGCACCGCTACCCCTTGTTCAAGCGGATGATCAAGCCGGGCGTGGAGCACCTCTACTTCATGGGGCTCGCCCAGTCCTCGCCGACGATCGTCAACCTGGCCGAGCAGCAGTCGAAGCTGCTCGCCCGACTGCTCACCGGCACGTACGTCCTGCCGGAGGTCGCCGAGCAGGAGCGGATCATGCGGGCCGACGAGGCGGCGCACCTCGAGCAGTACTACGCCGCTCCTCGCCACACGATCCAGATCGACTTCGCGCGCTACTGCCTCGACCTGGTCGCCGAGATCGAGGCCGGCGAGGCCCGTGCCCGGTCGGCGGGCTGAGATGAGCTCCGCGCTCGGCCCGGCGCTGGCCGAGGAGCGGCTCGCGATCGCGGATCTCCTCGAGACGCTGACCCCCGAGCAGTGGCGCACGCCGACGCTGTGCCCGGCCTGGGACGTCCACGGCATGGCGGCTCACCTGGTCACCGCTGCCACCTTCTCCACCGGCGAGATGCTCGTCGGCATGGTCAAGGCCGGTGGGCGCCCGGATCGGCTGTCGGTGCTGATGGCGGCCCGACGCGCGCAGCAGTCGTCGGCGGAGTTGGTCGCCCAGTTGCGCGAGCACGCCGGGTCGCGCTCCGCGCCGCCGATCGTCGGGCTCCTCGGGCCTTACACCGACGCCCTGGTGCACCTCCAGGACATCTTGATCCCCCTCGGACTCGGCGACGACCGGCCCGCCGAGCGCTGGCGCCTCAGCCTGGACTTCCTGATGTCGCCGCGCGCCCGAGTCGGCTTCCTCGCTGCCCGCAGGCCCGCACTCACCTACGTCGCCACCGACCTCGACTGGTCGCACGGCTCCGGGCCAGCCGTCGAAGCACCCGCCGCCGCCCTCGCGCTGGCCCTGCTCCGGCGTACGCCGCGGCTCGGCGAGCTGACCGGACCGGGCGCCGGGACCCTCGTCGCGTGGGCCGGCGGTGACAACCCAGTGGGCAGCTGAGGCGTCGACCCGTAGACTGGTGCCACAACTCAAGAGGGGCTGATCGGTTTCGACTTGGGACGTTAGTTCCAGGGGAAGCGGGTCGAGAAGCCAGCGTCATCTCGTAAACGTTCGCTGGAAACCTATAACTG
>WLIH01000051.1 GCA_009702305.1 Actinomycetota bacterium
CGCGAACCTGACTGCACTCAGAGCAGTCCTGTCCGCGCCCGTGTTGGACAACGATCAGACCAGGGTGGTCGTGCCGCCTGCGGCCTCGATCTTCTGGGTGGCCGACGAGGAGAACGCGTTGGCGCTCACCTCGACCTTCACCGCCAGGTCGCCCTGGCCGAGGACCTTGACCGGCTGGCCCTTGCGGACCGCGCCACGGGCGACGAGCTCGTCGACCGTCACGGCACCGCCGTCGGGGAACAGCTGGTTGATGCGGTCCAGGTTCACGACCTGGAACTCCACCTTGAACGGGTTCTTGAACCCCTTCAGCTTGGGGAGCCGCATGTGGATGGGCATCTGGCCACCCTCGAAGGCGACCGGGACCTGGTAGCGGGCCTTGGTGCCCTTGGTGCCACGGCCGGCCGTCTTGCCCTTGGAGCCCTCACCGCGACCCACACGGGTCTTCGCGGTCTTGGCGCCGGGGGCGGGACGCAAGTGGTGCAGCTTGAGCGTCATGTCAGTCGACCTCCTCGACCGTCACGAGGTGACGGACGGTGTGGACCATCCCGCGGATCTCGGGACGGTCCTCCTTGACGACCACGTCACCGATGCGCTTGAGCCCGAGGCTGCGCACGGTGTCGCGCTGGTTGGCCTTGCAGCCGATGGTGGACTTGATCTGCTGGACCTTGAGCTGTGCCATCAGGACGACACCTCCGCAGAGGTGCCCGCCGGGACCTCGGCGCGAGCCTTGAGCAGGGCGGCCGGGGCCACCTGCTCGACCGGGAGACCACGGCGAGCCGCGACCTGCTCCGGCTGCTCGAGCATCCGCAGAGCCTCCACCGTGGCGTGCACGATGTTGATCTGGTTGGACGAGCCGAGCGACTTGCTCAAGATGTCGTGGATGCCGGCGCACTCGAGCACCGCACGCACCGGGCCACCGGCGATGACGCCGGTACCAGGAGCGGCCGGACGCAGCATGACGACGCCAGCCGCCTTCTCGCCCTGCACCGGGTGCGGGATCGTGCCCTGGATGCGAGGGACGCGGAAGAATGCCTTCTTCGCCTCCTCGACGCCCTTGGCGATGGCCGCCGGGACTTCCTTGGCCTTGCCGTAGCCGACGCCGACCAGGCCGTCGCCGTCGCCGACGACCACGAGGGCGGTGAAGCTGAAGCGACGACCACCCTTCACGACCTTGGCGACTCGGTTGATCGCAACGACGCGCTCGATGTAGGCGGTCTTGTCAGCAGCCTGGCCGCCGCGACGATCGTCACGGCCTCCTCGGCGCTCGCCACCCGAGCGCTGTCCGCGCTGGGCTCCGCTCATGAGACTTTCCTCTTCTCTCTGTTTCTAGCTTGTCGTGCGATCAGAAGGTCAGGCCGCCCGAGCGGGCGCCGTCCGCGAGGGCCGCGACGCGACCGTGGTACTTGTTGCCGGCGCGGTCGAAGACGACTCCGTCGACTCCGGCAGCCTTGGCACGCTCGGCGACGAGCTCGCCGACCTTCTTCGCCTTGGCGGTCTTGTCGCCCGAGTAGGAGCGCAGGTCGCCCTCCATGGTCGAGGCGGACGCCAGGGTCTTGCCGACGAGGTCGTCGACGACCTGGACCGTGATGTGCTTGGAGCTGCGGGTCACGACCAGGCGCGGACGCTCGGCGGTGCCGGAGATCTTCTTGCGACCACGGACCTGACGACGCAGGCGCGACTTGACGCGAGCGGCGGTGTGCTTGTTGTTCGACAGGGAGATACCCATGTCACTTACCAGCCTTTCCGACCTTGCGGCGGATGTGCTCGCCGGCGTAACGAACACCCTTGCCCTTGTAGGGCTCGGGCTTGCGCAGCTTGCGGATCTTCGCGGCGGTCTCGCCGACGAGCTGCTTGTCGATGCCGATGACACCGAGCTTGGTCGGGCTCTCGACGGCGAAGGTGATGCCCTCCGGCGCGTCGAAGATGATGACGTGCGAGTAGCCGAGCTGGAACTCGAGCTGGGTGGGGCCCTTGGAGATCACGCGGTAACCCACGCCGACGATCTCGAGCTTCTTCTCGTAGCCCTCGGTGACGCCGACGACCATGTTGTTGACCAGGGTGCGGGTCAGGCCGTGGAGCGACTTGCTGATCCGGTGCTCGTCGGGGCGCTTGACGTCCAGGACGCCTTCCTCACCCTTCTCGACCACGATCGGGGCAGCGACACTGTGCGACAGGGTGCCCTTGGGGCCCTTGACCGTGACGAGGGGGCCATCGATGGCCACGTCGACACCGGACGGGACCGTGACGGGGAGCTTGCCAATACGCGACATGCTGGTGTTTCTCCTTCTCGGTCTCGTCGTTACCAGACGTAGGCGAGGACTTCCCCACCCACGCCCTTCTGGTTTGCCTGGCGGTCGGTCAGCAGGCCCTGGCTCGTCGAGATGATCGCGACGCCCAGGCCGCCGAGCACCTTCGGGAGACCCGTGTGCTTGGCGTAGACCCGGAGACCGGGCTTGCTGATGCGGCGCACACCGGCGAGCGAGCGCTCACGGTTGCGGCCGTACTTGAGGGTGATGGTCAGCGTCTTGCCGACCTCGCCCTCGGCGGGGTCGACGACCACGTAGGAGGCGATGTAGCCCTCCTGCTGGAGGATGTCGGCCACGCCCTGCTTGAGCTTGCTGTACGGCATGGACACCGCATCGTGGTACGCCTGGTTGGCGTTGCGCAGACGAGTCAGCATGTCTGCGATCGGGTCAGTCATGGTCATGGAGGTTGTTCTCTCTCTTCTGTGGTTTCGCGTCCCCCGCAGGGCACGCGACCTTCAGCGGTAGTGGAGGCTGGTGGTCACCAGGAGGACTTGGTCACGCCGGGCAGCTCGCCGCGGTGGGCCATCTCCCGCAGGCAGATCCGGCACAGGCCGAACTTGCGGTAGACGGCCTTCGGGCGGCCGCAGCGCTGGCAGCGGGTGTAACCGCGGACCGCGAACTTGGGCTTGCGAGCGGCCTTGACCTTGAGAGCGGTCTTCGCCATGTCAGTTCTCCTTGAACGGGAAGCCGAGCTGCTTGAGCAGCGCGCGGCCCTGGTCGTCGGTGGTCGCCGTGGTGACGATCGTGATGTCCATACCGCGCGAGCGGTCGATCTTGTCCTGGTCGATCTCGTGGAACATGACCTGCTCGGTCAGACCGAAGGTGTAGTTGCCACGGCCGTCGAACTGACCCGGGTTGAGCCCGCGGAAGTCGCGGATGCGGGGCAGTGCGAGGGAGAGCAGGCGGTCCAGGAACTCCCACATGCGGTCGCCGCGCAGCGTGGTGTGCGCACCGATCGGCATGCCCTCGCGCAGCTTGAACTGCGCGATGGACTTGCGGGCCTTGGTCACGAGCGGCTTCTGACCGGTGATCGCGGTGAGGTCCTTGACCGCACCCTCGATCAGCTTCGAGTCGCGAGCAGCCTCGCCGACGCCCATGTTGACCACGATCTTCACGAGACCGGGGACCTGCATGACGTTGGGGATCTCGAACTCGGCCTTGAGCGCGGGGAGGATCTCCTCGCGGTAGCGGGTCTTGAGCCGCGGCGTCACGGACGCGCTGGCGACACCAGCGGTCTCGACCGCCTCGGTCTGGGTCTCGGTCATCAGATTTCCTTGCCGGTCTTGCGCGAGATGCGGACGCTGCGCTCGGCCTGGTACGTCGAGCCGTCGGGGCGACGCTTGGTGACCTCGTCACGGCGGAAGCCGATCCGGGTCACGCCGTCGCCCTCGACCAGCATCACGTTGGACACGTGGATCGGGGCCTCGGTGGTGATGATGCCGCCGGTGTTGCCGGCGCGGCCACCCTGGTTCACGACCTTGGTGTGCTTCTTGATGCGGTTGACACCCTCGACGATGACCCGCTGCTCCTCACGGAGCACCTGGATCACCTTGCCCTCGGCGCCCTTGTCCTTGCCGGCGATCACCTTGACGGTGTCGCCCTTCTTGATGTTCACAGAGTTGGCCATGACTCAGAGCACCTCCGGTGCGAGCGAGATGATCTTCATGAACTTCTTCTCGCGCAGCTCGCGGCCCACGGGACCGAAGATGCGCGTGCCACGGGGCTCGCCGTCGTTCTTGAGGATCACGGCGGCGTTCTCGTCGAAGCGGATGTACGAACCGTCGGCACGACGGCGCTCCTTGACGGTGCGAACGATGACGGCCTTGACGACGTCACCCTTCTTCACGTTGCCACCGGGGATCGCGTCCTTGACGGTGGCGACGATGACGTCACCGATACCGGCGTAGCGCCGACCCGAGCCACCGAGGACACGGATGCAAAGGATCTCCTTGGCACCGGTGTTGTCGGCGACCTTGAGTCGCGACTCCTGCTGGATCATTGAGTTTCTCCTGGTTGTCGAACTGGTTCTCGCGGTCTCACCGGACCGCGAGCCTGGTCGAACTCGTGGTGGAATCCGCGCCGGTGGGCACGGAGGGTGTCGCCCCGGAGGGCGAGCGAGGTGCTACTTGGCCTTCTCGAGGATCTCGACGACGCGCCAGCGCTTGGTGGCCGACAGCGGACGCGTCTCCATGAGGAGGACGCGGTCGCCGATGCCGCACTCGTTCTGCTCGTCGTGGGCCTTGTACTTGCTGGTGCGACGCAGCACCTTGCCGTACATGGCGTGCTTGACGCGGTCCTCGACGGACACGACCACGGTCTTGTCCATCTTGTCGCTGACGACCAGGCCCTCACGGACCTTGCGGGCGCTGCGGGCGCCGGTCTCGGTCTGCTCGGTCATGCCGTCTCCTCCGTGCTAGAACCCGGGGCGGTCCGGATGCCGAGCTCGCGCTCGCGCACCACGGTGTAGATCCGGGCGATGTCCTTCTTGACCGTGCGAAGCCGGCCGTGGCTCTCCAGCTGGCCGGTGGCCGCCTGGAAGCGGAGGTTGAACAGCTCCTCCTTGGCCTCGCGCAGCTTGGCCTCGATGTCGACGTCGTTGAGATCGTCGAGCTCGTGGGCAGCGATACCGCTTGCCATCAGAATTCACCCGCCTCTCGCGAGATGAACCGGCACTTCATCGGGAGCTTGTGCATCGCGCGGCGCATGGCCTCGCGAGCGACGTCCTCGGTGACACCGGAGAGTTCGAACATGACGCGGCCGGGCTTGACGTTCGCCACCCACCACTCGGGGGAGCCCTTACCGGAACCCATGCGGGTCTCGGCGGGCTTCTTGGTCAGCGGGCGGTCGGGGTAGATGTTGATCCACACCTTGCCGCCACGCTTGATGTGACGGGTCATGGCGATACGAGCCGACTCGATCTGTCGGTTGGTCACGTAGTGACCCTCGACCGCCTGGATGCCGAACTCGCCGAAGGCGAGCTTGGTCCCACCCTTGGCCGCACCCGTCCGCTTGGGGTGGTGCTGCTTGCGGTGCTTGACACGACGGGGCATCAACATGGCTCAGGCCTCCGATCCGGCTGCGGTGTCAGCGGCGGCCACGGGAGCGGCAGCTGCCTCGGCCGGGGCCTCGGCAGGAGCGTCCGAACGGGCCGGACGGTCGCTGCGGGTGCCACGGCTGGGACGCTCGGCGCCACGGTCGTTGCCGCGGGCCGGGCGGGCGGCGCCGCCGCGGCCGGGGACGCCGGCCTTGGCTGCAGCCTGGGCCTGACGCTCGGCACGGGTGCCGGCGACCTCGCCCTTGTAGATCCAGACCTTCACGCCGATACGGCCGAAGGTCGTCTTGGCCTCGTAGAAGCCGTAGTCGATGTCGGCACGCAGGGTGTGCAGCGGCACGCGACCCTCGCGGTAGAACTCGGTGCGCGACATCTCGGCGCCGTTGAGACGACCCGAGCACTGGATCCGGATGCCCTTGGCACCCGAGCGCATCGTCGTCTGCATGGCCTTGCGCATGGCGCGGCGGAACTGCACGCGGCCGGCGAGCTGCTCGGCGACACCCTGGGCGACCAGCTGTGCGTCGAGCTCGGGGCTCTTGACCTCGAGGATGTTCAGCTGGACCTGCTTGCCGGTGAGCTTCTCGAGCTCGCCGCGGATGCGGTCGGCCTCGGCGCCACGGCGACCGATCACGATGCCCGGACGCGCGGTGTGGATGTCCACACGGACGCGCTCACGGGTGCGCTCGATCTCGACCTTGGCGATGCCGGCCCGCTCCATGCCCTTGCTGAGCAGCTTGCGGATCGCGACGTCCTCGCCGACGTAGGCCTTGTACAGCTTGTCGGCGTACCAGCGGGACTTGTGGTCCGTGCTGATGCCCAGGCGGAAGCCGTTGGGATTGATCTTCTGGCCCATCAGGCACTCTTTCCGTTCTTGGGGGACGCCTTCTTCGCGGCCACCACGGGCGCGGGCTGGACGACCAGCGTGATGTGGCTGGTGCGCTTGTTGATGCGGGTCGCACGACCCTGCGCACGCGGACGCCACCGCTTCATCGTCGGGCCCTCGTCGACACGGGCGACGGAGACGACCAGGTCGCCGGCGTCGAGACCCTCAGTGGTCTCGGCGTTGGCGATGGCGCTCTCCAGCACCTTGTAGACCGTCTCGGAAGCGGCCTGGGGCGCGAACTGCAGCAGCGACAGGGCGTCGCCGACCGGCATGCCGCGGACCATGTCCACGACGCGCCGCGCCTTCATCGGGGTGATCCGCACGAAGCGGGCGGTCGCGAAGGAGCCCGGCTCGTCGCCGAGCAGCGACTCGCGACGCGCACTCGTGCGCTGGCGCTCGGTGGTGCTCATCGGCGGCGTCCCTTCCGGTCTTCCTTCACGTGCCCGCGGTAGGTGCGGGTCGGGGCGAACTCGCCCAGCTTGTGGCCGACCATCGCGTCGGTCACGAAGACCGGCACGTGCTTGCGGCCGTCGTGCACCGCGATCGTGTGGCCGATCATCGTGGGGATGATCATCGAACGGCGCGACCAGGTCTTGATCACGTTGTGGGTGCCCTTGTCGTTCTCGGCGTCCACCTTCTTGAGAAGGTGGCCGTCGATGAAGGGGCCCTTCTTCAGGCTGCGAGGCATGTCTCTACTTCCCTATCAGCGCTTGTTCTTGCCGGTCTTGCGACGGCGAATGATCTGGGAGTCGCTGGCCTTGCGCTTCTTGCGCGTGCGACCCTCGGGCTTGCCCCAGGGGGACACGGGGTGACGTCCACCGGACGTCTTGCCCTCGCCACCACCGTGCGGGTGGTCGACCGGGTTCATGACGACACCGCGGACGGTCGGGCGCTTGCCCTTCCACCGCATCCGGCCGGCCTTGCCCCAGTTGATGTTCGACTGCTCGGCGTTGCCGACCTCGCCGATCGTCGCGCGGCAGCGCACGTCCACGAACCGCATCTCGCCCGAGGGCAGACGCAGGGTGGCGCGCGAGCCCTCGCGGGCGATCAGCTGGGCGCTGTTGCCGGCCGAGCGGGCCATCTTGGCACCGCCGCCGGGACGCAGCTCCACGCAGTGGATCGTCGAACCGACGGGGATGTTGCGCAGCGGCAGGTTGTTGCCGGTCTTGATGTCGGCGTTGGGGCCGGACTCGACCGGGGTGCCCTGCTCGAGACCCTTGGGCGCGATGATGTAGCGCTTCTCGCCGTCGGCGTAGTGCAGCAGCGCGATGCGGGCGGTGCGGTTGGGGTCGTACTCGATGTGAGCGACCTTGGCCGGCACGCCGTCCTTGTCGTAGCGACGGAAGTCGATGATGCGGTAGGCGCGCTTGTGACCGCCACCGTGGTGCCGGGTGGTGATCCGGCCCTGGTTGTTGCGGCCGCCCTTCTTGGGCAGCGGCACCGTCAGCGACTTCTCCGGCGTCGTGCGAGTGATCTCGACGAAGTCGGCGACCGACGAGCCACGACGGCCCGGCGTAGTCGGCTTGTACTTGCGGATAGCCATGATTTCAGTCCTCTACTCGCCCGGTCAGGAGACCGGACCCCCGAAGATGTCGATGCGGTGGCCCTCAGCCAGGCTGACGATCGCGCGCTTGGTGTCCTTGCGCTTGCCCAGACCGTTCTTGGTCCGGCGCGTCTTGCCCACGCGGTTGATCGTGTTGACCGAGGTCACCTTGACGCCGAAGATCTTCTCGACCGCGATCTTGATCTCGGTCTTGTTGGCGTCGGGACGCACGATGAAGGTGTACTTGTTGGCGTCGAGGAGGCTGTAGCTCTTCTCGGACACGACCGGCGCGAGCAGGATGTCGCGGTGGTCCTTGTGCAGGGTGCTCACTTGGTGGCCTCCTTCGAGGTCCCGCTGACGAGCGCGTCGTACGCGCCCTTGCTGAAGACCACGTCGTCGGCGGCCAGCACGTCGTAGGTGTTGAGCTGGTCGACGGCCACCAGGTGCACCTGCTGCGCGTTGCGCAGCGAGAGCCAGGTGACGGTGTCGGTGCGCTCGAGCACGACGAGGAACTTGACCCGGTCGGAGAGACCGAGCAGCGCGCCGAGGGCGGCCTTCGTCGACGGCTTGTCACCGGAGACGAGCGAGTCGACGACGTGGATGCGGTCGTTGCGCGCCCGGTCGGAGAGGGCACCGCGCAGGGCGGCCGCCTTCATCTTCTTGGGGGTGCGCTGGTCGTAGTCACGCGGCTTGGGGCCGTGGACGACGCCACCACCGGCGAACTGCGGCGCACGGGTCGAGCCCTGACGGGCGCGGCCGGTGCCCTTCTGCTTGTAGGGCTTGCGGCCACCGCCGCGGACCTCGCCGCGACGCTTGGTGGACGCAGTGCCCTGACGAGCGGCAGCCTGCTGGGCGACGACGACCTGGTGGATCAACGGGATGTTGACGGCCACGTCGAAGATCTCGGCGGGGAAGTCGACCTTCACGGTCTTGGTAGCCATGCTCAGGCCTCCTGGCTCTTGGCAGCCGTGCGAAGGACCACGAGACCACCCTTGGGGCCGGGGACGGCGCCCTTGATGAGGATCAGGCCCTTCTCGACGTCGACGGCGTGCACGGTGACGTTCTGGGTGGTGACGGTGTCGCTACCCATCCGGCCGGCCATGCGGACGCCCTTGAAGACACGACCGGGGGTGGCGCAGGCGCCGATCGAGCCCGGCTTGCGGTGGTTGCGGTGCGCGCCGTGCGAGGCGGAGACACCGTGGAAGCCGTGACGCTTCATGACACCGGCGAATCCCTTGCCCTTGCTGGTGCCCGTCACGTCGATCTCCTCGCCTGCGGCGAAGGTGTCGACGGCGAGCTCCTGGCCGACGGAGTACTCACCGGCGGCGCTGGTGCGGATCTCGACGACGTGGCGGCGCGGGGTGGTGCCGGCCTTGGCGAAGTGACCGGCCTCCGGCTTGTTGACCTTGCGGGCCTCGATCTCGCCGAACCCGACCTGGATGGCGTTGTAGCCATCGGTCTCGGGCGTGCGGACCTGGGTCACCACGTTGGTGCTGGCGGCGATCACGGTGACGGGGACGACGCGGTTGTTCTCGTCCCAGAGCTGGGTCATGCCGAGCTTGGTGCCCAGCAGTCCCTTGGCGTTGCGTTCGAAAGTCATGGCGCTGTTCCTCAGAGCTTGATCTCGATGTCCACGCCGGCAGGAAGGTCGAGACGCATGAGCGAGTCGACGGTCTTCGGCGTGGGGTCGATGATGTCGATGAGGCGCTTGTGGGTGCGCATCTCGAAGTGCTCGCGAGAGTCCTTGTACTTGTGGGGCGAGCGGATCACGCAGTACACGTTCTTCTCGGTCGGCAGCGGCACGGGGCCGGCGACCTTGGCACCCGTGCGGGTGACGGTGTCCACGATCTTGCGCGCCGA
>WLIH01000052.1 GCA_009702305.1 Actinomycetota bacterium
CCACGACGTCGCCGTCGAGCAGGTCGACCAGGGGCAGCAGGTGGGCGAGCAGGTCGTCGCCCTCGGCGATCTCCGGGACGCCGTCGGGTGCCCAGACCTGCAGCGAGCTCACGAGACGAGCGAGACGGCCGCCGCGGCCATCGCCGCCGTCACGTCGTGGTCGGTCATCATCAGCGGCACGGCGGCGGTCCGCAGTCCGGCCGCCTGCAGTGCGGGCAGCGTCGCGGCGTCACGCTCGTCGACCAGCCAGCCGTCGAGCACGCCGCCCTGGGCTCGCGAGCCGTAGTGGAGGCCGACGCCGGCGGCGCTGACCTCGACGCCGATCGAGGTCAGCATCTGCTCCGCCATGCCGCGCACGTGGGTGCCGCCGATGATCGGCGAGAGCCCGACCACGGGGGCAGCGGTCGAGACCAGCGCCTCGCGCAGCCCGGGGACGCCGAGGATGGTGCCGACCGACACGACGGGGTTCGACGGCGGCAGGATCACCAGGTCCGCTCCGGCGATCGCCTCCAGGACCCCGGGCGCCGGCGTGGACTCGGCGAGACCGACGACGAGCACGTCCTCGGCCGGGACGCCGGCGCGCAGCCGCACCCAGTACTCCTGGAAGTGCACGACGCGGCGACCGCTGGGCGACTCGTCGTCGGCGATCACGACGTGGGTCTCGACGCGGTCGTCGCTCATCGGGACCAGCCGCACGCGGTCACCGTGGACGGGGGAGAGCCAGCGGCGGCACAGCGCCTCGGTGACCTGCGAGAGCGGGAAGCCGGCCTCGAGCATCTGGGTGCGCACCAGGTGGGTGGCGACGTCGCGGTCGCCGAGGCCGAACCACGTCGGCTCCACGCCGTACGCCGCCAGCTCGGTCTTCACGCTCCAGCTCTCGTCGCGTCGGCCCCAGCCCCGCTCGAGGTCGATCCCGTCGCCGAGGGTGTACATCACGGTGTCGAGGTCGGGGCACACCTTGAGGCCGTGGACCCAGATGTCGTCGGCCGTGTTGGCCACGACCGTGACCTCGGCGTCGGCGGCCACGCCGGGCAGGGAGCCGGCGGCGATGCCGTGCAGCAGACCCTGCAGGAAGCGGGCGCCGCCCATGCCGCCGGACAGGACGGTGATCGAGCGCATGCGGCGTACTCTGCCGCACCGCGTCGCCGCGGGCCGGGCAGGGGGCGGGCAGGGCCTGCTCCGGGCGAAAGCCATAGCAGATCCGGGCTTGACTTCCGGGGTACGACAGGCATGTAATTCCCACAGTGTTCTTCGTCCCTCTTCCGGGCGTGGACCAGTCGGGTCAGGCAGCACACCAGTGGGTCGAAAGGGCGGCGAGACCGTGAGAGAACTCTTTCTCCTCGAACCGAGCGCCGACGAGGCGGGTTGGCAGGATCGCGCGCTGTGCGCACAGACCGACCCCGAGGCGTTCTTCCCCGAGAAGGGCGGTTCCACGAGAGAGGCCAAGAAGGTCTGTCTCACCTGCGAGGTCCGAGACGACTGTCTCGAGTCCGCGCTGATGAACGACGAGCGGTTCGGCATCTGGGGTGGTCTCTCCGAGCGGGAGCGCCGCAAGCTGAAGAAGCGCGCAGTCTGAGCCGACGAGAGTCGCTCCCCAGAGATGCCCCGGTCCCACGGACCGGGGCTCTCTGCGTCCGGAGCTGACGCCGTAGGGTGGGCGACCGTGTCGGGCGTGCAGGTGGGGGACGAGGTCGTGGCTGCCGCCGCGCGGCCCGACCCGCACGGCGAGATCGTCGCCGCGATCCTGGTCAGCCACGACGGTGCCCGCTGGCTGCCGGCCGTGATCGAGGGTCTGCAGACCCAGACCCGGCCGCTCGACCAGGTCGTCGTCGTCGACACCACCAGCCGTGACGAGAGCCCGGCCCTGCTCGAGGCCGCCTTCGGCCCGGTCCGGACCGCTCCCGGCTCGACCGGCTACCCGGTGGCCGTCCGGCTCGGGCTCGAACAGGTCGATCCGCGCGCGAGCTGGATCTGGCTGCTGCACGACGACGCCAACCCGGACCCCGGTGCGCTCGAGGCGCTGCTCGCCGCGGCGGCCGACCACCCCGAGGCCTCGATCCTCGGTCCCAAGCTGCGTGAGTGGCCCTCGCTGCGCCGGCTGCTCGAGCTCGGCGTGACGATCTCGGGCACCGGCCGACGGGAGACCGGGCTCGAGCGGGGGGAGTACGACCAGGGTCAGCACGACGACGTACGCCGGGTGCTCGCGGTCAACACCGCGGGCATGCTCGTGCGTCGAGACGTCCTCGAGCAGCTGGGCGGCTTCGACGAGCAGCTGCCGGTCTTCGGCAACGACCTCGACTTCGGGTGGCGGGCCGCGGCGGCCGGCCACCAGACCCTGATCGTGCCGCAGGCCGTGGTCTTCCACGCCGAGGCGGCCCACCGGGGTGTGCGCACCACGCCGCTCACCGGGCGGCACACGCACTACCAGGAGCGCCGGGCCGCCCTCTACACGCTCGTGGTCAACGGCCGGGCCCGGGCGCTGCCCCTCCAGATCGTCCGGCTGACGCTCGGCACGCTGCTGCGCGTGCTCGGCTTCCTGCTCGTGCGCTCGGTCGGCG
Organism: Actinomycetota bacterium; assembly: GCA_009702305.1. Taxonomy (GTDB): domain Bacteria; phylum Actinomycetota; class Actinomycetes; order Propionibacteriales; family Nocardioidaceae; genus Nocardioides. The sequence goes on from WLIH01000052.1 coordinate 2,559, forward strand.
AGGCGCTCGACGAGCTGGCCGCCCTGGTCTCGCTCATGTCCAGCCCGCGCCAGGTGCTCGCCGCGCGCCGTGAGCGCCAGGGCCGGGTCACCGCGTCGCCCCAGCAGGTGCGTCGCCTGCTCGCTCCGGCATGGCTGCCCTATCGGCACGGCCTCGACGCCCTCAGCGACCTGGCCGCCGCCGCGACCAACCAGGCCGCCGACGTCGCCGAGCGCCGGCGAGCGGTGGCGGCCGAGCTCGACCCCGCGTCGTTCGCCGCCCGCCGACCGGTCGTCACCGACGACGACGAGATGCCCGAGGCCGACTCGGGGCTGGTCGCCCGCTTCCTCACGAACCCGGTGGCCGTGCTGATGGCGCTGCTCGTCGTCGTCGCCGTCGTCGCCGCGCGGCCGGCCTTCGGGCCGGTCAGCGGCGGCGGCCTCTCGCCCGCACCGGACTCCGTCTGGTCGTGGTGGCGCCTGCACCTCGAGTCGTGGCACCCGCTCGGCGCCGGCACCGACGTGCCCGCCCCGGCGTACCTGCTGCCCCTCACACTGCTGGCCACGCTCCTCGGCGCGAGCCCGACCGCCGCTGTCAGCGCGGTGCTGGTGGCGGCGGTGCCGGTCGGGCTGTGGGGCGCCTGGCGCTTCCTGCGGGTGGCGGGTCGACTGGTCTCTCCGCGCGGCACCCCCCGATGGATGCTGCTGGCGGGGTCGGCGACCTACGCGCTCGTGCCGGCCGGGAGCGGCGCGTGGGGCGATGGCCGGCTCGGCACCGTCGCCTCCGCGGCGCTGCTGCCGTGGCTCGCGCACGCCGCCCTCGGCTTCGCCGACCCCGACGGCGACCGCCGCCGTCGCGCCGCGTGGCGTGCCGGGCTGCTGCTGACGGTCGTCACGGCAGCGACCCCGGTGGCCTGGCTCTTCGCCCTGGTGCTCGGTGCGGTGGTCACGGCCGCGGGGCTGGCGATCGTCCCCGGCGCCGTGCGCACCCGCTCGACATGGTCGCCCCCGGCGACGGCGTTGCTGGTGCCGGTCGTGCTGCTGCTGCCGTGGTGGCTGCCGGCCGTGCTGCGCGACTCGGCCGAGTCGCTGCTGCTCGACACCGGTCGGCTCCCGGCTCCCACCGTCGATGGCCTCGACCTGCTCGCCGGACGCCTCGGCGACCTCGGTGCTCCGGTCTGGATCGGCGTCGCTCCGCTGCTGCTCGCCCTGGTCGCCCTGGTGCCGCGCGCGACCCGGATCCCGGTCCTGGTCTGCTGGATCGCGGCCACGGTCGCCGCCGTCCTCGCCCTCGCGCTCTCCGCGACCACGCTCGACCTCGCGGCGATCTCGGTCGCTCCGGGTGTGTCGTTCCTCGTCGTCGCGCTGCAGGGTGCCCTGGTCGCGGCCGCCGTGCTCGGTGGCATGGGCGTGGCCGCCGCCCGGTCGAGCGTGCACCGCCGCTCCCGGCAGCCCGTGCTCGTCGCCGCCGTGGTCCTGGCGGCGATCGGCGCGCTCGCTCCCCTGCTGACGCTCGGCTGGTGGGCGGTCGGCTCCGACGACGACCTGGCCGGCTCCGAGGACTCCGGGATCCCGGCGTACATGGTGCAGCGCTCGGAGCTCGGCCCGGCGCACGGCATCCTCGTCGTGCGGGGCGACGTGGAGACCGGGCTGACCTACGTCGTACGCCGAGGCGACGGCATCACCCTCGGCGAGGACGAGATCCTCGACACCGTCACCGAGGACCGCGACTTCACCGCTCAGGTGCGGGCCCTCGCCTCGCGGCCGACCCCGTCGGTCGTCGACACCCTCGCCGACGCCGGCATCGAGTACGTCGTGCTGCCGGCTCCGGCCGACGGCGATGTCGCCGCGTCGCTCGATGCCACGGGCGGGCTGGTCCAGGCGAGCGCCGAGGACCGCGCCACCCGGGCCTGGCAGATCAACCGAGAGCTCGCCGACGACGTCGCCGACGGACCGCGCTCCTGGTTGCGCCTGGTGCTGCTGCTCGTGCAGGGCCTCGGCATCGTGGTCGTGGTCGTGCTCTGCGCACCCACCGCCGATCGGAGCCGTTCGCGATGAGCCGCAGCCGATCCCTGTCCGTGCGCTCGGCCCTGGCGCCCACCGTGGTGCTCGCCGTGCTGCTGCCGGTCCTCACCGTCGGCGCCGCGCTCCTCGCCGACGGGCAGGTCGACGACGGTCGGGGGGCCCGGTCGCCGGCGACCGCCGATCTGGAGAGCACCACGCTGGTCTGCCCGACGGCCCGCACCGACGGGCGCATCCTCGTCGCGACCGACGGCGACCAGCCCGGCGCCGTGAGCGTCGGCCGCGTCGACGACAGCGACGACCTGCAGGTCGCGCCCGACGAGATCGCCGAGACCGACGCCGACGGTGCCCGCCTGGTGCGGGCCGACGGCGCCTTGGCGCCCGGGTTGGTCGCCGGACGCAGTGCCGGACCCCGGCTCTCGGCGTACGACTGCCCGGTGACCTCGTCGGACCAGTGGTTCACCGGCGTCGGCGCCGGCGCCACCCACACCTCGGTCCTCGAGCTCACCAACCCCGACACCGGCCCGGCCGTCGCGAGCGTCACCGTCTACAGCCAGTCCGGACCGGTCTCGACGCCGCGACTGCGCGGCATCGCGGTGGCCGGCGGCTCGACGGTCCGTCTCGACCTGGCCACCGTCGTGCCGCGCCGCGAGGAGCTCGCCCTGCACGTGACCTCCGACCGCGGCCGGGTCGCTGCGGCGGTGCTCGACACGTACGACGAGCTCGGCCGCCCGGAGCCGACCACCGAGTTCCTCCCGGCGCAGGCCGACCCGTCGAGCAGCAACGTCCTGCTCGGCGTCCCGACCGGGCCCGGCAAGCGGACGCTGGTGCTGGCCAACGGCGGCCCCGACGTCGTGCGGGTCGACCTCGAGCTGGTCACCGAGCAGTCCGTCTTCGCCCCGGCCGGCGTACGGGAGCTGGCGGTCGACCCGGGCAGCGTGAAGGTGCTCGCCCTGCAGAAGCTGCTGTCGTCGAAGCCCGCTGATGGTGCCATCGGTCTCGCCCTGACCTCGAGCGCGCCGATCACTGCGACCCTGCGCTCCTTCGCCGACGGTGACCTCGTGCAGACCGTCGCGGGCGCCCGGGTCGCCGGCGAGACGCTGCTTGCTCTGCCCGAGGGGGACAAGCGCCTGCTGGTGGCCGGTGCGCGGGGGATCGGCGTCGTGTCGGTCGTCGGCTTCACCGCCGATGGCGAGGAGGTCTCGCGCAGGCGGGTCGAGATCGGACCCGACCGCGGCGTCTCCCTGCGCCTCTCGTCCCGTGCGCAACTCGTGCGGGTGGTGCCGGAGCGGACCTCGGTGGTCGCCTCCGTGATCGTCACGGCGACCGGTCGCAGCGGCGGCGCGGCCGTCGTCCCGCTGCGCGAGCTGGTGCGTCAGGGCCTGGTGCCCGACGTCCGCCCGGGGCTGTCCTGACTCAGCGTCAGCCGGCGTCGTAGCGGGGGTCGACCTCGGCTGCGTCGATGCCGAGCAGCTCGGCGACCTGCTCGACGACCACCGTCAGCACCAGCGCCTCGAGCTCGGAGCGGGTCTCGCACCGGTGCTCGATCGGGCGCCGGAAGAGCACCAGTCGGGTCGGACGGGCACCCGAGCCCCGGATCAGCGACGACAGCGGAACGGTCGAGGGGTCCCAGTCGTCGGGGATCTGGGGGGCGTCCTCGACGGCGTACTCCACGAGTCCGAGCCGGTCCTGCCAGCGGTCGTCGACCTCGGTGACGATGTCGAGGACCAGCTCGTCGAAGCGCTCTCGCGCCGTGCGCAACGCCGGTGTGCCGAGTCGTGCGGGCAGCACGCCCGGCCCGCGCATGCCGCGCCCTCGTCGGTCGCGCGTGCGCCGCGGTCTCGCCGTGTCCTCCACACCGCGAGCCTAAACGGGTGCGGGGACTGTGCCGGGTAGCGTCTGCGGCGTGAGTCTCACCCGCCGCTGCTCCCGCACTGCGTGCGGTCGACCTGCGGTGATGACACTGACCTACGTGTACGCCGACCAGACGGCCGTCGTCGGTCCGCTCGCGACGTACGCCGAGCCGCACGCCTACGACCTGTGCGACGTCCACAGCGAGCGGCTCTCGGCCCCGCGTGGCTGGGAGGTCATGCGTCTCGCCGTCGACCCCGCCGCCCACGGGCCGAGCAACGACGACCTGCTGGCCCTGGCCGACGCCGTGCGCGAGGCCGCTCGGCCGGTGCCGGTCGACCGCACGCCGCCTGCCGAGGAGACCGGCCGCGAGATCGGGCGCAAGGGTCACCTGCGCATGCTCACCAGCGACCACTGAGATCCGGGTCGAGCCCCGCGGGCGCCCGGCCATCGCGATGACCTAGTGTTCGGCCCATGGTCGACACCCTGAGTGCCGAGAACGTCCACGCCATCTTCAAGGCCTACGACGTGCGGGGGACCGTCCCCGACCAGCTCGACGAGGACCTCGCCCGCGCGACCGGCCGGGCCTACGTCCAGGTGACCGGCGCCCGCACCGTCGTGGTCGGTCACGACATGCGGCCCAGCTCGCCCGGCATGGCCGGCGCCTTCGCCGAGGGTGCGACCGAGTCGGGGGCCGACGTGATCATGATCGGCCTGGCCTCCACCGACCAGCTCTATTTCGCGTCGGGTCACCTGGGTCACCCCGGCGCCATGTTCACCGCGAGCCACAACCCCGCGCAGTACAACGGCATCAAGATGTGTCGCGCCGGCGCGACCCCGATCGGCTCTGAGACCGGGCTCGCCGAGATCCGCGACCTCGTCGTGAGTCAGGCCGGTGCCGCGTCGTCCGCCGAGGGACGCACCGGCTCGATCAGCGAGCACGACGTCCTCGAGGCGTACGCCGCTCACCTGCTCTCCCTCGCGCCGGTCCAGGGTCGTCGGCTCAAGGTGGTCGCCGACGCCGGCAACGGGATGGCGGGCTGGACCGCCCCCGCCGTCTTCGGCCGACTCGGCCCCGACGTTGTCGACCTCGTGCCGATGTACTTCGAGCTCGACGGCACCTTCCCGAACCACGAGGCCAACCCGCTCGACGAGGAGACTCTGAGCGACCTCAAGGCGCGCGTGATCGCCGAAGGCGCCGACATCGGGCTGGCCTTCGACGGCGACGCCGACCGCTGCTTCCTGGTCGACGAGCGTGGTCGCGCGGTCTCGCCCTCGACGCTGACCGCCCTGATCGCCGCCCGCGAGCTCGCCAAGGAGCCGGGTGCGACGATCATCCACAACCTGATCACCAGCCGTGCCGTGCCCGAGCTGGTGAGCGAGCTCGGCGGGGTGCCGGTGCGCACCCGGGTCGGGCACTCCTACATCAAGGCCACGATGGCCGAGACCGACGCCATCTTCGGTGGCGAGCACAGCGGTCACTTCTACTTCCGCGACTTCTGGCGCGCCGACTCCGGCATGCTCGCCGCACTGCACGCCCTGGCGGCGCTGGCCGAGGTCGACGTACCTCTCTCCGAGCTGCTGGCGGACTACGAGCGCTACCCGATGAGCGGCGAGATCAACTCCACCGTCACCGACCAAGCGGCTGTGATGGACGCGCTCGAGGCGCAGTACGCCGCCGAGGTCGGCGTCACGACCGACCGCCTCGACGGGCTCACGGTCTCCCACGCCGACTGGACCTTCAACGTGCGACCCTCCAACACCGAGCCACTGCTCCGGCTCAACGCCGAGGGCAAGGACACCCCGACCATGACCGCCGTGCGAGACGATGTGCTCGCCCAGATCCGCGCAGGAGCCTCCCGATGAACCTCGATCCCGCCCTGCTGGCGATCATCGTGTGCCCCCACGACCACGGCACGCTGCTGGAGGTCGCCGACGAGCTGGTCTGCCAGACCTGCAAGCTCGCCTACCCGGTGCGCGACGACATCCCCGTGCTGCTGGTCGACGAGGCCCGCCAGTCGTGAGCTGGTTCGACGAGGCCAGGCTCGACGACGAGGCTGCCCTCGCCACCATCGACCTGCGGCTGCGCTCCCTGGCCGAGTCCGGCTCGCGGGTGCGTCGCGAGGCCGGTGCGGCTGCCGAGGCGACCGCCGAAGCGGTCGAGCGCAGCCGCGACCTGGCCCGCCCTCGGGCCGTGATCGCCGCCGGCCCGGACTCCCGGCTGCTGCGCGCGGTGCTCGAGCCGTGGTGTCCGGTGCCGTTCGTGGCCTGGCCGAGCCCGGCGCTGCCCGGATGGGCAGGCAGCCTCGACCTGGTCGTGGTGCTCGCCCCGCACGGCTCCGACACCGGTGCGGCCTCGGCCGTCGCGGAGGCCGTGCGCCGCGGCTGCCAGGTGGTCGTGGCGTGCGCGCCCGACTCGCTCGTGGCCGATCACGCAGCCGGGCGGTGGAGCACGATCCTGCCGACCACGACGGGCGACCAGCTCGCCACCGCGGGCGTGATGCTCGACTACCTGCACCGTGTGACGCTCGGTCCGGCGACCGACCCCGACGAGGTCGCCGACGCCCTCGACTCCGTCGCGCAGTCCTGCTCGCCGCACCGTGATCTGGCCGTCAACCCGGCCAAGATGCTGGCGATCGCGCTCGCCGACACCAACCCGGTCGTGTGGGGCGGGTCGGTGCTCGCCGCGCGCGCCGCCCGTCGAGTCGCGGAGTCCGTGCGCCGCGCGATCGGACGCAGCGCCATCGCCGGCGACCTGGAGCAGCTGCTCCCGGTGATCGAGGCGGCGCGCCAGCGCGACGTGTTCGACGACCCGTTCGCCGAGGGCGGCAGCGAGCTGCGCCCGATGCTGCTGGTGCTCGACGACGCGACCGAGGACCCGCTGGTCCTCGACCAGGCCGAGCAGCTGCGCAACGCCGCGTCCTCGCGCGGCGTCCGCGTCGAGCACCTCACGACCGAGGCGGGCAGCGAGGTCGGCCGCTACGCATCGCTCCTGCTGAGCGGCACCTACGCCGCGGAGTACCTCCGAGTCGGCCTCGTCGACGACTGACGCACAAGTACCTCGTTGGTCGAGGAAGCGCGCCAGCGAGCTCTTCCTCCTCGTTGGTCGAGTAGGCGCGCCAGCGCCGTATCGAGACCTGGTGACCTTGGGCTGGGGGTCTCGATACACCACCTCGCTGGCGCTCGG
>WLIH01000053.1 GCA_009702305.1 Actinomycetota bacterium
CCTCGGCCCACGACCTGGAGGTCTCCCCCGGGCTGTGGACCGGTGTCGGCCTGGTCCGTGGCGGGGCCGGCACGTCGCTGGTCGGCAGCCACGAGGAGGTCGCCGACCTGATCGAGGACTACCACCGCCTCGGCATCGACGAGTTCATCCTCTCCGGCTACCCCCACGTCGAGGAGGCGTGGTGGTTCGGCGAGGGCGTGATGCCGATCCTGCGCAGCCGCGGGCTGTACGGCGACACCCCCGTCGACCCCCTGGTCCGGGCGAGCGCCTGAGCCCGGACGGGCTGTGCCAGGGTGACGGCATGCGGAGCGCAGGTCCCCCGGGCACGGCCCGCGTCGTGGTGGACCAGCTCGGGTCGCGCCCGGCGACCCTCGGCGCCGGGCGGCTGCTGTGCCTCGACGGGGCGGCCGGGTCGGGCAAGACCACCCTGTCGGCCGCCGTCCACGAGCTGACCGGGGCCCGGGTCGTCCACCTCGACGACCTGTACGCCGGGTGGTCGGGGCTCGGCGAGATCGACGAGCAGCTGGCCACGCTCCTCGAGCCGCTGGGGCGGGGCGAGCCGGGTCACTACCGCCGCTACGACTGGCACCGGAGGGCCTGGGCGGAGACCGTGATCGTCGAGCCCGCCGCCCTGCTGGTGCTCGAGGGGGTCGGCTGCGGCGCGGCCCGCTTCGCCGCGCTGCAGACCCTGCTGGTGTGGGTGACGGCGCCACCGGACCTGCGCCTCACGCGCGGCCTGGAGCGCGACGGCATCGAGCTGCAGCCCCAGTGGACGACCTGGATGCGCGAGGAGGAGCGAGTCTTCGCCCGGGAGCGGACCCACGAGCGCGCCGACATCGTGGTCGACGGCACCGGACGCACACCGCCCGTCCTACGCTGAGCCCATGCTCGGACCCACCGGTGACCAGTACGCCATCAGCGCCGGCGGCTACGACGCCGTCGTCACCCAGAGTGGCGGCGCGCTGCGTCAGCTCAGTCACGACGGCCGGCCGCTCATCGCGGGCTTCGCGGAGGACGCACTGCCCGACGCGTGCCGCGGCCAGCTGCTGATGCCCTGGCCGAACCGCATCCGCGACGGGCGCTACACCTTCGCCGGCACCGAGCAGCAGTTGCCGCTGACCGAGCCGTCGCGCGCCAACGCCTCCCACGGGCTGGTGCGCTGGGCGACCTGGGCGGTCGAGGAGCACACCAGCCACTCCGTGTCCCTGACCTGCCGGGTGATGGCGCAGTCCGGCTACCCCTGGACCCTGGACCTCGAGATCGTCTACGACCTGTCCGCGGACGGCCTGACCGTCACCCAGAGCGCGACCAACCTGGCGGCCACCGCGGCGCCGTACGCCACCGGCGCCCATCCCTACCTCTGCGTCGGCGACGGCCTCGTCGACGACCTGGAGCTGACCTTCCCCGGGGCGCTGCGCCACCTCACCGATCCCGAGCGGCTGCTCCCGACCGGGACCGAGGCGGTCGACGGCACGGCCTACGACTTCCGGGTTGCCCGTCCACTGCGCGGCACCGAGCTCAACCACACCTTCTCCGAGCTGGTGCGCGACGACGCCGGCGTCGCGACGACCGAGCTGCGCGACCCGCGGACCGGCCAGGGCGTCACGCTCTGGGTGGATGCCCAGCACCACTGCCTGCTGCTCTACACCGCCGACGACCGACCCGGCATCGCGCGCCGCGCGATCGCCGTCGAGCCGATGTCGGCACCGCCGGACGCGTTCAACTCCGGGCTGCACCTGACCACGCTCTCGCCCGGCGAGCAGCACACGGCCAGCTGGGGCATCCGGGCCTCCGACTGAGCCTGCCCGACCCATCCTGGGGTCGGGCAGTCAGCGGGGCAGCTCGGTCGCCAGCGCCCGCAGCTGCCGCACGGCCTGCTTGGCCCGCTCGCCGTCCGAGCTCTGGATGCCCATCACGGACACGGTGGTGCCGTCGGTCAGGTCGAGCGTCACCCACGGCGCGCCGACCGGCAGCCGCACGGCCACGACCTGCTCCCACGCGAGCTCGCGACGGCGGTAGCCGTTGACGACCGTCAGCCCGTCACGGCGCGCCACCGCCCGCGAGCGCAGCAGGGCGTGCAGGCAGGAGAAGCCCAGCGCACCGAGCACCAGCATCGTGCCGATCTGGAACGGCGTGAACTTCGCCCGGGTCTCGGGAGGGAAGGTCAGCCAGCAGACGGCGAACGTCGCGAGCAGGCCGGTGCCGACGACGGCACCGACGATGCGTGGGCCGAGAGGGCGCCAGGTGTGCGGCAGCTCCGGTCCCGGCAGCGCGGGCATCGCCGGCTCAGAGTCGGCAGGCATGGATGTCGGTGAGCAGGATGCCGCGGGCACCGATCTCGAAGAGCTCGTCCATCAGCCGCTGGGCGCCATCGCGCGGGACCATCGCCCGCACCGCCGACCAGCCCTCGCGATGCAGCGGCGCGATGGTGGGGCTCTCGATGCCCGGGGTCAGGGCGACGGCGGAGGACAGCGAGACGGTCGGGATGTCGTAGTCCATCATCACGTAGCTGCGGGCGACCAGCACGCCCTCGACCCGGCGACGGAAGACCTCGAGGCCCGTGGGGGCTTCGCCCGCACGCACGATCATCACGGCCTCGGACTCGAGGATGGTCTCGCCGAAGACCGCCAGCCCCGCTTGGCGCAGGGTGCTGCCGGTCTCGACGACATCGGCGATCACGTCGGCCACCCCGAGCTGGATGCTGGTCTCGACCGCGCCGTCGAGGCGGATCACGGTGGCCTCGATGTCGCGCTCCTCCAGGAACGCCCGCACCACGCCGACGTACGACGTCGCGATGCGGGTGCCGGAGAGCTGGGCGAGGTCGTCGTAGACACCCGCCGGGCCGGCGAAGCGAAACCGGCTCCGACCGAAGCCAAGCTGGAGCGCCTCGTCGGCCTTGGCGCCGGAGTCGCGCAGCAGGTCACGTCCGGTGATGCCGACGTCGAGAGTGCCCTCGCCGACGTAGAGCGCGATGTCGCGGGGGCGCAGGTAGAAGAACTCCACGCCGTTCTCGGCGTCGGTGAGCGTCAGCTGCTTGGTGTCGTCGCGCTGGCGGTAGCCCGCCTCGCGCAGGATGTCGGACGCGGACTGGGACAGCGAGCCCTTGTTGGGGATCGCGACTCGCAAGAGAGACATGGTGCTGCTTTCAGAGGTGGGCGTAGACGTCGTCGAGCTCGATGCCGCTGGCCAGCATCAGGCACTGGGCGTGGTAGAGCAGCTGGCTGATCTCCTCGGCCGCCCGCTCCTTGCCCTCGTGCTCGGCGGCCATCCAGGACTCGGCGGCCTCCTCGACCAGCTTCTTCCCGATGGCATGCACCCCGGCGTCGAGCTGACGCACGGTGCCGGATCCATCGGGTCGGGTCCGGGCCTTGTCCTGCAGCTCGGCCCAGAGCTCGTCGAACGTCTTCACACCGCTCAGCCTAGGCGCTCGAGGCGGCGCACCCGCCATCGACGGTCCCGCGCGAGACGACCGCTCAACGGCTCGTGCCGCGCCGGATCTCCTTGAGCGTGCGCGCGGTGAGCAACGAGGCCTGCGTCGCCTCGTAGCCCTTGTCCTCCGAGGAGCCGTCGAGACCCGCGCGGTCGAGGGCCTGTCCCTCGTCGTCGCAGGTGAGCACCCCGAAGCCGACGGCCACGGTGTGGTCGAGGGCGACGCGGTTGAGCCCGTCGGTCGCCGCTGTGCAGACGTAGTCGAAATGCGGCGTGCCGCCGCGGATCACGACGCCGAGCGCCACGACGGCGTCGTAGCCCTGCACGGCCAGGGCCGAGGCGACGACCGGCAGCTCGAAGGTGCCCGGCACCCGCACCACGCGAGCATCGTCGACCTGGTGGTCGGCGAGCGCGCGCTGGGCACCGGCCAGCAGGCCGTCCATCACCTCGGTGTGCCAGCTCGCCGCGACGACCGCGACCCGCAGGTCGTGGCAGTCGACCGGGGGGGTGGCCGGTGCTCCGTGGCCGCTCATCGGGTGGCTCCTTCGTGATCGAGCTCGGTCGCAGCGGCGGCCAGGTCGGGCAGCACGTGGCCCATCCGGTCGCGCTTGGTGAGCAGGTAGGTCAGGTTGTGGTCGTTGGGGTGCGGGGTGAGTCCCACGCGCTCGGCGACCGCGATGCCGTACTCCTCGAGGTTGCTGACCTTGTCGGGGTTGTTGGTCATCAGCCGCACGGACGCGACCCCGAGGTCCTTGAGGATCTGGGTGGCCGTGCCGTAGTGGCGGGCATCGGCCGGCAGGCCGAGGTCGAGGTTGGCGTCGACCGTGTCGCGGCCGCCGTCCTGCAGCTGGTAGGCCTGCAGCTTGGCGATCAGCCCGATCCCGCGACCCTCGTGGCCGCGCAGGTAGATCACGACCCCGCGGCCCTCGGCCACGACGCGCTCGAGCGCCTCGTCGAGCTGGGGGCCGCAGTCGCAGCGCGCGCTGCCCAGGACGTCCCCGGTGAGGCACTCCGAGTGCACGCGCGTCAGCACCGGCTCGGCGCCGGAGATGTCGCCGTAGACCAGGGCGATGTGCTCGGAGCCGTCGACGGTGATCCGGTATCCGTAGGCCGTGAACTCGCCGTGGCGGGTGGGCAGCCGGGTGACGGCGGCGCGGTCCACGTGCGTCTCGTGGCGGCGTCGGTAGCGCACGAGGTCCTCGATCGAGATCATCGCGAGGTCGTGCTCGTCGGCGAAGGCGCGCAGCTCCACCGCCCGCTTCATGGTGCCGTCGTCGTTGACGACCTCCACCAGCACACCGGCAGGGGTCAGGCCGGCCAGCTTGGCGAGGTCGACGGCGGCCTCGGTGTGGCCGCGACGCACCAGCACCCCGCCCTCGCGGTAGCGCAGCGGGAAGACGTGGCCGGGCCGGGTCAGCTCCCACGGCTCGGTCGCGGAGTCGGCGAGCACCCGCGCGGTGTGCGCACGGTCGGCCGCACTGATGCCGGTGCTGACGCCGTCGCGGGCGTCGACGGAGAGCGTGTACGCCGTGCGCAGCTTGTCCTTGTTGTGGGGCGTCATCAGCGGGATCTCGAGCCGGTCGAGCATCTCGCCCGGCATCGGGACGCAGATCACGCCGCTGGAGTGCCGGATGGTGAACGCCATCAGCTCGGGGGTCGCCTTCGACGCAGCGAAGATGATGTCGCCCTCGTTCTCGCGGTCCTCGTCGTCGACGACCACGACGGCCTTGCCGGCGGCGATGTCGGCGATCGCTCGCTCGACGCTGTCCAGACGGACGCTCATGAGGTGCCTTCCTTGGTGTACGCACGGACGAGCTTCTCGACGTGCTTGGCGATGACGTCGGTCTCGAGGTTGACCCGGTCGCCGACCTGGCGGAAGCCGAGGGTGGTGCGGGCGAGGGTCTCGGGGATCAGGCTGACGGTGAACGACGAGTCGCCGGCCTCCACGACGGTGAGGCTGACGCCGTCGACGGTGATCGAGCCCTTGTCGACGAGGTAGCGGCTCATCGCCTGCGGGAGCGAGACCTCGACCATCTCCCAGTGCTCGCTGGGCGAGCGGCGCAGGACCTCGCCCACGCCGTCGACGTGGCCCTGGACGATGTGCCCGCCGAGCCGCTTGGCGGCGGTGACGGCGCGTTCGAGGTTGACCTGGTCGCCCACCTGCACGCCGTGCAGGCTGGTCTTGTCGAGGGTCTCCTGCATGACGTCGGCGGTCCAGGTGTCGTCGGTGCGCGAGGCGACCGTCAGGCAGCAGCCGTTGACCGAGATCGAGTCGCCGAGTCCGGCGTCCTCGAGCACGGTGCTGGCGCGCAGGGTCAGCCGGATGGCGTCGCCCTGGTCCTCGATCGCGGCGACGGTGCCGAGCTCCTCGACGATTCCGGTGAACATCAGCGGTCCTTTCCTGGCGCCAGGGTGAGGCGCACGTTGGGCTGCTCGCCGTCGACGCCGGGCAGGACGGTCACGTCGGTGACCACCGGGGCGAACGCATCGGCGATGGTGGTGATTCCGAGGTCGGCCACGGCGTTGAGCCCGGAGCCGAGCAGCAGCGGGGCGACGTAGACGACGATCTCGTCGACCAGACCGGCGCGCACGAACGCCGCCGCGAGCGTGGGTCCGCCCTCGAGGAAGACGCGGTGGCGGCCGCGGGCGAAGAGCTCGGCGAGCGCGACCGCGGGCTCGCGGGTGCGCAGGTGCAGCGTCTCGGCGTCGTCGCCCAGGACCCGGCTGGCCGGGTCGAGGTCCCGCTCCCCCATCACGACGCGCAGGGGCTGGCGCGCGAGCGGCTGGTCGTCGTCGTCGCGGACCGTCAGCAGCGGGTCGTCGACAGCGATGGTGCCGGTGCCGACCAGCATCGTGTCGCACCGGGCGCGGAGGCGGTGGGTGTCGCGGCGCGACGCGGTGCTCGAGATCCAGCGCGAGCTGCCGTCGGCGGCGGCGCTGCGCCCGTCGAGCGTGGTCGCGAACTTCCAGGTGACGAAGGGGCGCTGGTGGGCGACCGCGAACATCCAGATCCGGTTGACCTCGCGCGCAGCCGCCTCCTCGAGGCCGCCGACGACCTCGATCCCGGCCGCACGCAGGGTGTCGGCGCCGCCGGCCGCCACTGGGTTGGGGTCGGCCTGGGCATAGACCACCCGGCGTACGCCGGCCTCGACCAGCGCCACCGCGCACGGCCCGGTGCGCCCGGTGTGGTTGCACGGCTCGAGGGTGACCACGGCGGTCGTCCCGCGGGCGGCCGATCCGGCGCGCTGCAGGGCATCGGCCTCGGCATGCGGGGTGCCGGCCCCGCGGTGGTAGCCCTCCGCGACCGTGCTGCCGTCGTCGGCCACCAGCACGCATCCGACGCGGGCGTGCAGTCCGACAGGGACGTCGGGGCTGACGGCCAGCGTGAGGGCGCGCGTCATCGCGGCGCGCTCAGCGGCGGAGTACGTCGTCATGCCCGCTGCCCCTCTCTGGTCCGTCTCGCGGACTCCGGGGCGTGACTGCGGACCGGGGGCGCACAGCTGGCGCGCGCCGACGGGTCGCTGTGCGTGCGTCTTCCCATCCGGACTTTCACCGTCGGTCCAGGAATTGCACCTGATCAACCGATCGCTGGCTGCGATCGGGTCGCGGACTGTCACCGCCGGCTCGGAATTACACCGACCCCAGAGCACGCGAGCAATGTTCACTCGTCGGGTGGAGTTTAACCACAGCCGACGAGACCGGTCGAAAGCCGCCGCGGATCGGACCGGCCCGCCGCGAAAGTCAGGGACGTTCCGCACGCCCAGAGGCCGCGTGCGCGTGCCGAAGGTCCACGACTATCGGGGCGTGACGGCCTCGGCCGCTGCCCGCAGGTCGGCCACCATCCGGTCGGGGTCGTCGGCGGAGTAGACGGCCGAGCCGGCGACGAAGACGTCGGCTCCGGCCTCCACGCACCGCTCGATGGTCTCGAGGGACACGCCACCGTCGACCTGGAGCCAGGTCTCGACGCCGTGCTTGTCCATCAGGGCCCGCGCCCGGCGGATCTTCGGCAGGCACAGGTCCAGGAAGCGCTGGCCGCCGAAGCCCGGCTCGACGGTCATCACGAGCAGCATGTCGAGCTCGGGCAGCAGGTCCTCGTAGGGCTCGATCGGCGTGGCCGGCTTCAGCGCCATGCTCGCGCGCGCCCCGGCCTTGCGGATCTCGCGCGCCAGCCGGATCGGTGCCTTCGCCGCCTCGACGTGGAAGGTCACCGAGCCGCAGCCGGCCTCGACGTAGGTCACGGCGTTGGTGTCGGGATCCTCGATCATCAGGTGCGCGTCGAGCGGGATGCTCGTCGACCGCGCCAGCGCCTCGACCATGGTCGGGCCGAACGTGAGGTTGGGGACGAAGTGGTTGTCCATCACGTCGACGTGCACCCAGTCGGCGCTGCCGATCCGCGCGACCTCCGCCCCCAGCTGCGAGAAGTCGGCGTTGAGGATGCTCGGAGTGATCTGGATGCCCACGGGGGCTGATCCTAGGCTCAGTCGTCGCCGCCGGGCTCCTCCGGCTCCTCCTGGCCGTCGCGGGCGTCGCGCTCCGCCCACCCCAGCAGGGGCGCGAGGTCGAAGGCGTGGTCGTCGATGTCGGCGTGCAGGTCACCCAGCCGGGCGAAGCGCTCGGGGACCGTGAAGATCGTGAAGTCGCGCGGATCGCACTCGTCCACCTCGGACCAGTCGATCGGCGTCGAGACCCTGGCGTCGGGCAGCCCCCGCACGCTGTACGCCGCAGCGATGGTGTGGTCGCGGGCGTTCTGGTTGTAGTCGACGAAGACGGCCCGAGGGTCACGGTCCTTCTTCCACCAGGTCGTCGTGACGTCCTGCGGGGCACGCCGCTCGACCTCGCGGGCGAAGGCGAGCGCGGCCCGGCGTACGTCCTTGAAGCCGTGGTCGGGCGGCACCCGGACGTAGATGTGCAGGCCCTTGCTGCCACTGGTCTTGGGGTAGCCGACGGCGCCGAGCCCGTCGAGCACCTCGTGGACGACGTGCGCGACCCGCCGCACCGTGGCGTAGTCGCACTCGGCCCCGGGGTCGAGGTCGATGCGCCACTCGTCGGGCCGCTCGGTGTCGGCGCGGCGACTGTTCCACGGGTGGAACTCCACCGTCGACATCTGCACGGCCCAGATCACGGCGCCCAGCTCGGTCACGCACAGCTCGTCGGCGGTCCGGCTCCACCGAGGGAAGAACAGCTCGACCGTCTCGACCCAGTCGGGTGCGCCCGCGGGCAGCCGCTTCTGGTGCACCTTGGCGCCGTCGAGTCCCTTCGGGAAGCGATGCAGCATGCACGGTCGCTCCCAGAGGGCATGGACGATGCCGGGGCCGACCGCCAGGTAGTAGTCGACGAGGTCGAGCTTGGTCGCGCCGCTCTGCGGGAAGTAGACGCGATCGGGGTTGCTGACGCGCACGACCCGGTTGTCGACCTCGATCTCCACCGACGGTGACTTCGTGGCCATGACCTGAACCTATCGGTCGTGGTCCGACTCAGGCAGTGCGTCGCAGCAGCGCCAGGAACATCGCGTCCGTGCCGTGCCGGTGCGGCCACAGCTGCACGGTGCCGGGCAGCGGGCCGACGCAGTCGGGCACGTGCGCGAACTGGGGGGCGAGATCGACGAGCTCGACGTCGGCACGCTGCTCGAGCAGGGACGCGACCACCTCGGCGGTCTCGGAGAGCAGGGGCGAGCAGGTCGCGTAGAGGACCAGCCCGTCGGCACGCACCAGGTCGAGCGCCGAGGTCAGCAGCGCCCGCTGCAGCAGCACCAGGCCGAGCAGATCCTCCGGCTTGCGGCGCCAGCGGGCCTCGGGCCGGCGGCGCAGGGCCCCCAGACCGGTGCAGGGCGCATCGACCAGGACCCGGTCGAACGTCGCCGGGCGCCACGGCGGAGCCGTCCCGTCGGCGGTGACGACCCCGAGCACGCCGTCCGCCCCGGCCAGGGAGCGGGCCACCAGCCGGGCCCGATGGTGCTGGCGCTCACCGGCCACCAGACCGGCGCCGCGCTGGGCCGCCAACGCAGCGAGCAGGGCGCTCTTGCCGCCGGGTCCGGCACACAGGTCGAGCCACGTGGAGTCCTGGCCGGAGAGCGGTGCGACGGCCAGGGCGACGGCGACCAGCTGGGAGCCTTCGTCCTGCACTCCCGCGCGCCCCTCGGCCACCGC